>CAIRNL010000609.1 GCA_903879975.1 uncultured Chloroflexota bacterium
GGTGTTGATATCGCAGTCGGTGTTGATATCGCAGTCGGTGTTGATATCGCAGTCGGTGTTGATATCGCAGTCGGTGTTGATATCGCAGTCGGTGTTGATGTCGCAGTCGGTGTTGATGTCGCAGTCGGTGTTGATGTCGCAGTCGGTGTTGATGCAGGTGGCTGCGCCGGCGTAGAAGTTGGCTTGCGCGTCGGTTTGCTAGTTGGCGTAGCTGTCGGCGTAGCAGTCGGTGGCACGATAATTATGCTACCACTACTACTTGATTGTACAGGCAATGATATGTCACCATTTCCCTCATCGCTCTGGCCAAGAGCGATGGAAATAACATCTACCCAGTTCGGCCACGCAGGCACGCTGTCGGCTGCATAATTCATGACAAATGCAACCGCAACGATGAGCACAAGCACAGCTAACCCCAAAACAAGACCCATGCCTCTACTGCGTCTTCGGTCAGGCCTTTTATTGGCGCCGCTACTGGCAACTAGTCCCGGAGCGAGCCGCTCGGTTTGCATCACAATCTCAATATTCCGGGCAAGTTCACCAGCACTAGGACGCTGATCCGGGTCTTTGGCAAGCGCAGCCAGGACAATATTGTCTACGCTCGCTGGTAAAGTCCTTACATATTGTGAGGGTAATGTGGGATTACCTTCCATGATAGCAGAACTCAACTTCTTGTTAGAACGTCCTTCAAATGGTCGCCTGCCAGTAAGCATCTGATAGAGCACAGCCCCTAGCGAGTAAACATCCATGGAAGGGTGGGGCCTGGTCAGCATCTCGGGGGGGCGACTCTCTTTATAGACCTGTACACGCTCCGGAGGCGCATACGATAGTGTACGCGCTTCCAACCCATCCTGACCGATCGTACGTGCAACACCAAAGTCGATCAGTACTGGTTCCAAAGGCGCTCCATGCTCGACAGGGCGCCGAAATAGCACATTTTCAGGCTTGATATCAAGATGAACCTGCTTCTGGTCATGCAGAAATTGAAGCGTCTCGGCAATTTTGCGCGTAATTTCCAACGCCGACCCAACATCGAGACGCTTGTGCTTGTCAATCAGGTCGTCGATCGAGCCGCCGCCCAGATACTCGAGCACTAAAAACCACGGCTCGCCAGACAGTCGGGTACGCGCCGCAAATGAGACATTGCGCATGTCGCTATCCATTTTCACTGGCAGGATGCGCACAATACCGCGGTGATGGAGATTGCGCAGGCGTTCTGATTCGTTATAAATTGTGTTTTCAAAAAAAGCGCCAAATTCTTGATGAACGCGTGAAATCTTGATCACCACGCGCGGCGCTTGAGGATTGTCGATGCTGCCTTCTGCAGCCAGATAGATATCGGACATGCCGCCATGGCTGTCCAACGCTTTGACAATGCGATACGGGTACGGGCCCAAACGGCTACCGTTCGAAAGTCTAGCCATAAAGAAACCTAATGATAGGGATGGCTGTCTATAACAGACGCCAACCTGTTTGCCAATTGCACACTACAGCCAATACATTTCAGATACGATTCCGTTCAGTGGAACCAAAACTTACGGCTTCTGGCGAGGTACATACGGCTCAGTACTATCTCCCAGTTTGCTCGGCACAAGCCGCGTAGGAGCGTCATCCGCTCGTGAAGATGTGCCCGCTGCATGTACTTCGAAGCGAAACAGCGCTGGCCCGATCCCGACCAGATCATCTGGCTTTAGTATCTGGCCATGCATACCAACCTCCACATCGTTAACATAGGTGCCACTGGTGCTGCCTTCATCGTAGATCCGATACCCGCCCTGTTCTTCTTTGATCTGACAGTGCAGCCGCGAGACACGGCGATCGTCCAACAATACATTAGAGACAGATGGGTCACGTCCAATACGAACAATGCCACCTTGCAGTGAAATCGTTGCGGGTACTCCGGGTAAGCTGCCAGCGTCCACCATGACGAGTTGTGCGCGCTGACTAGTGCTCCCCGTGCCCGATCGTGGACGTACAAATGGCTCTGTGACAGTACGAACGACGCCAGTGACTATCTCCGTGGCGCGTTTGCGACGATCGCGACTTGACAGCACAAAGATAGCAAATCCGAGCGCAAGCGCCGCCAACCCAGCCGAACCAATCGAGAGCAATGAAAGCTGTTCAGTTTGAGTCACCAAGCTTTCGATCAATTCGCCTTGATTCGAGATCGTGGCCACGCGTCCAACATCAGCAGTGGCAGTTGCAGTCAAGGAGAAGGCAGCAACCTTTGTCGCCGTAGCATCGGGTGTAGGAGTCGGTGATGGCGTTGCCGATGGGGTCGGAGTTGCAGTTGGAGCAAGTGGGCGTACCTCGCGAATCAAAAGATTTACCGGCTGCGACGTACCTACTATTCCAAGTTCGTCGATTGCACGCACGCGCAGCGTGTGCTCACCGTTGCCAAGTAAAGCCACTGGGATAAAAATTACCTGGTCAAATGGAGCCTCGCTAATGACTTCAGTCTTTCCGCCAAGATCAATCTCTACCTTTTCGATAACACGCGGTCGTCCGTCTGGCCATTCAAACTGGGTCTGAACAGCGACAGAGGCTGGTGTCAATTGATCGAGCGGTGTATTCCAATCTGCACCAGTGCGTTCAATAACACTACCAGGCGCCGGCTGCAAGAGTGTGACAGTCGGTGGCTTCAGCGACACACTTGGCAATGTGGCACTGGCTGTCAGCTTCTTGCCATCCGTAAGTTGAGCCTCAATTCGAACCTCACCTGGTTGAGTCAGTGCAGAGCGATAGGTCACTGCACGCTGATCGGCAGTCGCCTCGATTGTATCCAGTAATCCATCAGCGGATTCAATCGCGTCCAGTTCAACATATATGCCGCCAGTCAGTTCCGATATCTGTCGCAGGTTGCGCTCTGCTTGCAGATTGGATCGTCCAAGTTGTACCGTATGAACACGCACGTTATTTTCGCGTGCCAGCCCAACTACCTGCTCTGACTCTAGAACGCTGACACTATCGGTTCCATCAGAGAAGACCATCACATGCTTTTCTTGGCCGTCAGCAAGGACTGGATCTGCGAAGCGCTGGACAGCAGTACGAATCAGATCAAATAGTGGTGTAACGCCAGCCTCTTTAGGCGGCTCATATAGAATGATAGCGTTCCAGACAGCTTGATAATCATAATCTTCCCATGGATTTATCTGAGCTGGTTCCGCCGCCTGATTAAACGAGACAAACGTGACCCAATCTCGTTCGTCAGTCAACAGTCCCCTTTGAGCGAGTCGAGCTATTGTGTCCTTGAATTCCTGCAACTGCGGAGCATTTGTTCTTCCTGGGAGATTCATATTCCCTGATGCATCAAGCACAATTGCCAACTGAACACCCGCCGGACTCATACTCGTGGTACTCTGACGTTCTACACCATTCTCATACACTTGCACAGGAACTTCGCTTAGCTTGCTGCCGAGATTTTCGCCGTATAAATAGACAGTAACCAGCGGGAATAGTTGATTATCGATCTTTGTGATACGAAGGCTGGGCAGCACGTCAGCTTGTGCCTGAGTAGCAACCGGAGGAATAGCCAGCAGAAGAAAAAGAATCGATATGGCTAAAATGGCCTGAAGTACAACCGTACCGTTTCGCCGAAAAATCCTGACAACGCTCATATTCCCTCAAATACTATGACAAAAGACTCTACACGCACTTCTACAATCTTTGCTGAATTTCTATGCACGTTTTGCAGGTGCACCAAGTAAATTCATATCATCCAGATACGGTACGAAATCACTGCGGTCGAGCCTCAGAAACGGGCTATCACTGCGCCAGACGAGCTATGAGCGTACCTACATGAGCAATTAACAGCCGACGCGCTATCCTTGGAGCAAACTGTGTAGCATATCGAAACGAAGACACCTCAGACGTAATTTTCACCGCCTGAGGGACATTCCTTGATCGATCAACCCGCTGTTCGCTGGACGGGATTACCCAATCGCTGGCCGCACCCACTTACCTGGGTAGCATCCCAATCACCACCTGACTGCACTCAGGAAAAGAAGCGTGCAATTGTAGTGATGGCACACCCCACGTAGGTCAGTTTCTATCTTGTGCTTTCCAATGGTCAGCCTTCCCAGTACCTTGGTGCCACTATTTTGATTCACGCAACAAGGATGTCTGGATCGACTGGCTGCCCAAACGACTTATCAAGCTCGGGTACAATTCCCAGATTAAAGCAGTTGCGGTCATCTAAATCAGACAAACATTAGCGCAGTATGGGCGATTTATCTACAGGTCAAGGTTCCCTGTTAATGTCCTACAAAATCGTCAACTGCTGACGCTCTGTGGTAAATCCAGATTTCACAACCTGCTACGGCCTGGCAGGCATGTCACCGATGTATCCCGCCGCCAGCGCTTGGGCGCGTAATTGCAGCCGACGTTCGCTGCGCTGTGCCGAGTCGTAGGGCAGTTCGAAGACTTTGAAGATATGGTTGATGTAGTTGCGCACGGCAGCGTCCGACAGATGCAGCTGCGCCGCAATCTCTTTGCGCGGGACATCATGGACGTAGAGGCCAAAGACGGCAACCAGCGTCGGGTTGGGGGTCTCACGTCGCTCGGCAGTCATGAGCCGTGCAGCCAGGCTCGCCAAGCCTGCAGCAAGCAGGCGACGCGTGGTCAGCAGGTCTGTCAGCACTGCACGCACCGGTGCATCCAACGAATCGCCCAGCATGGCAAGCGGCCCGCTGTCGAGCAATGCCAACACATCTGCAGCACGCCGCACCACCACCGGATCGTCGCTGCGCAGCAAGTCTTGCATTGCCACAGATGCCGACGCCCCCAAGTATCGCACCAGAACCTGTTCCGCCAGAGCAGGCTGGATTCCCAGCTGGAGCGCATGGGTGCAGAGCATCGTCATGGTCGGCGGATGCCACCACAGTGGCAGATAGTCGATCTGCTGCTCGGCCATCCACTGCAACGCCATTCCCAGTGCCTCTGTTGCAAGAGCGAGCTCTCCACTGCGCAGCCAGTTGGCGGCCAGGTGCAGACGGACTGTATTCGCTGCTAACAGATTACACGACTGCAGATAGTAGGCCAATGAGCGATCTAACAGATCCGTCGCCTCTACCGCGCGTTCGGTCAGACTGTAGAGGACGCCCTGAAACACGCCAAAACTCATGGCTTTGCCAGAGTCCTGGGTTCGCCTTACCCGCTGCAGCAACCAGCGTGCCGCCTCGTAGCGTTCTTGTAAAATGGCTAACCAGGCTTGCTGCACGTGCACCCAACTCAGAGACTGGGGGAATCCAATCTCGCGTGCCAGTTGCTCCGCATCCTGATACCAACGCCGCGCCGTATGCCCTTGCCCCATTGCCAGTTCAAGATTGCCGGCGACCACACGATTATAGACTCGCTGTTTTGACTGGCCAGCTGCATCAGCCAGTTCAACAGCCTGCCGTGCCGCCTGCAACGCAACCTCCAGCTCACCTCGATACCAGTGCCAGTGCGCGTTGCTGCAGAGAGCCGCAATGTCATACGCTACTCCGAGATTAGCCGCCTGCACCAAACTCGTCACCAGCTGGAGATAGGCGCCGGCCGATGGGTGGCGCCCAGTTTGATTGTGGAGGTGAAACAAGAGCAGCCACGCGTCACAGATACCCTGCAGGTCACCCTTGGCCTCGTATCGCTGCAGGGCACGCAACGCCACTTGCTCCCCTTCCCGGTAGTTCTCAGTCTCCAGAGCCAGCGTCGCCACCCGCAGCAATGCTTCCGCAGCCAACAAGGTATCCTCCCGCCCCTTTACTAGCCAGTCACTCGCCATCTGCGCATAGACCCGAGCCATATTCAGGTTTTCCAGCCAGTGGTGAAGACGCACCAACTCCAGGATCGCACGCAATGCTTTTTCAGCGTGTCCCTGAGCAGTCAGAAGCAGGCGTGCATGTTCCAGCCGGATGATTGCAGCTTGATACTGACCTTGGTCGCTCAGGGCGATTCCCTGCAAGAAATATCCATGTGCGACGTCAACGTCTTGCGAATCAGATTGGAGCACCGCCAGAAGCGATGACGAAATCATCTTTGCCTGCTCCCCCAAGTCGTATCTCTGTACCGGAGGCAATGGCGTCCCTCTGTTCGGTCGCCGTCACCACTCGCCACATGAGCACACCACTGTGGCCGCCAATAGGTCGCCTCTTCGCAGCAGCACCTGCTTGTGCCAACAACAGCGGCTGTTGTTCTCATCAAAAACAACACGACGGCGACGAAACTCTCATGCGCAGGTTCGCGTGAACGTACTTGTCAGCAAACAATACAGATCTAGATATGAATACAACGCCGGTTATTCAGGGTCCGGCAACACCTCGGGTGAGATCGTAGCTGAGCAGCTACTTGTTCGATGGTGCTGTTGTTCGTCAATTGCCATCCTTGAGCCATGCAAACCAGACTTCAGCCGAACATCTGATCTGTGGCGTTGCGATCTGCCTGATTGACTCGGCAGAATTCAGGATGTCAGACCAAACTGCTTGGATACCAGCTTCCGCCTGCGGGAGAAGCTGTCCAGCAACACCGGAGCACACATGACACGATACTACGTTAGTACGGGCGATTTGTCTACAGACAGAGGTACTACAATGATGTCCTACGCAGTCGGCGTCTGAAAGCAGCCAGGGTAATCTCGCTGGCCGGGTCACCATTTGAGCACTGAGGGTCCGTCTCAGCCTGCGTCCAGCCTGCCACCGGAATCTCAGCTATATCGTAGACACCTGGGTCCACTACCCACTATCAGTCATGGGTTTGTTGATGGTACTTCACATATTTATCAATAAGGTTACGAATACGGAGCAGGGACGGCATCGCTGCGAGCGCTGTTCCTACAGATCAGCACGAAGCTGCCTGACTTGCTGCCAGTCGGCGCAACCGTCCGGCGGTGCTTGCGTCGCACCTGCCGGTGGCGCCGACGCGACCGGCTTACCGCCTGGCGCTTCAGGGGCTTGTGCGAGCCAACCCTTGACGGCCAGCCGATGGAGACCGGCCTAGCGGGCGATGGCTGAGTACGATAGTCCCGCTTGGGCGAGTGTGCGCACTTGCTATCGCCGTGTCAAGCGGGCTACTTGACCATTATTTACCGAAAAGTAAAGGAGATTCAACTGCTCGATCTGCGCAGCAAGTGCATCCACTCCACGTTCCTCACCTACTTCGGTGCCTTTTGCCTGGGCCTCAGCCAGGATGGCGCGCATCTCATCACCGACGGACCGCAACACACGCTGCGCGTACGCAGTGTTCGCAGCGGTGAAGTATGCCGGACGATGCAGGGGCATACCGACGGTGTGACGTGTATCGCCGTGAGCATCAACAACACCATCGCCAGCAGCAGCATCGACGGTTCTGTCCGCCTGTGGGAACCGACTGCCGGCGGGTGCATGGCAACGCTGCAAGCGCCCAGTCTCTATGCAGGTATGAGGATCCGCAACGTACGCGGCATCACGCCGGCGCAACGAGCCAGCCTATTGCTTTTCGGTGCGCAGGTTTGATCCGAGGCGGCACAACCCGATCCGCAGAAAGCGAAGCCGTCTCCTTTACTCGCTCGCAGGTGGAAGCTGCTGCACCGTCGCCTCCAGATCGGGCGCCTTGCGCGCCTGCATCGCCTGTTCGAATGCATAGGCGACGGTGATCAGGGCCGGCTCGCCCAGGTAATCGGCGACCATCGTAAGGCCCACCGGCATGCCATTCTCCGTATAGCCGAGCGGCACCGTCATGGCAGGCAAACCCGCGGGGGCATAGGCCTGGCCAACGTCGGAAATCAACAC
>CAIRNL010000610.1 GCA_903879975.1 uncultured Chloroflexota bacterium
CGCTGCCGCTCAGCGCGTGGATCACCTCGTCGTGAAGTGTGCCATTGGTGGCGACGCTGCTCAGACTGCCGACTGGATCGTTGCCCTGCCAGTCGGTGATGCGTCCGCCCGCACCCTCGATGATCGGGATGAGCGCCATCAAATCCCACTCGTTCATGATCGGATCCATCATGATGTGCGCGCCGCCCGTGGCCACCAGATGATAGCCGTGGCAATCACCCCAGTTGTTGTATCGTTTCACGCGGCGCGTCAGTGACTCATAGGCCGGCCCATTCTGGTGATGGAAGACATTCCAATGCTCGGTGCTCAGCAGAATGGCGTCCTCGATCTGGCTGCAGGGGCTGACAGAAACTGGCAGGCCGTTGAGCCACGCGCCGTCGCACGTGCCAAGCAGGAAATCGCCGATGATGGGTTGGCTGATAACACCGAGCGCAGGCCGGCCATCCTTCATCAACGCAATCAGGGTGCCGAATAGGTACGTGCCGGTCACGAAGGCCTTGGTGCCGTCGATCGGATCGAGTACCCATCGGTAGCGTGCCTCGGTTTGATGGCTGCCGAATTCTTCCCCCAGGATCCCGTGCGCCGGATAGCGTTGCATAATCCGCGCTCGCATCGTCTCCTCCGCACGGCGGTCGGCAATGGTCACCGGCGATGCATCGGCCTTGAGTTCCACCTGGTAGCCGGTGCGAAAGTAGGGCCGGATCACCGCCGCGCTGATGTCTGCCAACTCGCGGGCGAAGGCGATCAGTTCATCCTGCTCATCTCTGTCTAAAAATCCGCTGTACTGTACGGTGTCTCGCATGTTCTGTGTTACGTGCTCGTCAAGGATGTGTCTGCCACAGCGTTCGCTGCAATGTTGAAGTAGGTAGCCAATGCATCCAGCGGCGGCGCTGCCAGCAGATCGGTGCAAAACGCCCACCACTGGTGCGGCAGATAGCGGCCAAGGGCGGTGGCTTTGCTGCGCATCAGCGCCAGGCGCAGATTGGCGTGCGCAGCGGTCATCTCCCCTCGCAGAGCCCAGCCGAGGCCAGCCAAAAAGAAGAGACCATAGGCGGCCTCGTCTTGTTCTCGGATCGTCTCCAGCGCCAGGGCCAGGCCGCGCCCCTCCCGGTCGCCCAGGTAGTAATGGGCCAGAATGTACTCAAAGAGATCGACAGGTTCGTTCTCTGGCAACGGCGCGCTCAGCAACTGGCGCCACTGGCGCTCGGCGTCGGACGCGCGCCCCATGCGCCGCATTGCCAGCCCGCTCCAGAAACCGGCACGTACGGGGTTGGCCTGGTCGCGCTGGATCAGGCCAATCGCCTCGGCGTAATGGCCGTGTTCGACCAGATGGGTGTAGAAGTAGGCTGGGTTGTCGGCAAAGAAGCGATCGCTGGCCATGGCGTGTTCAGACCAGGCCAGGCTGTCGCGCAGGTTGCCCGTGGCTAGCGCGTACCGTGCACGCAGATAGGCGATCTGCGCACGCTGCGCCTTGGCTTCCTCGTCCTCGAGGCCGCCGAGCACCATGCGGTTGAGCGTATGTTCGGCCTGCTCCAACGCATCCGCTGCCGTCTCGACCCGGTCACAGCGCAGCGCAGTGAGGAAGAAGTCGCTCCAGTCGTCGATGTCACCCTCCGCTGCTAGGCCGCGCAGCTTCGCAAGGCCGTCATCCACTGCACCCGACTGGAGCTGGATCGCTGCACTGTGACGCTGCCAATCGACGCGCCGTTCCTCTGCCACTGCCGGCTCGATGCGCTCAATGACGGCCATGGCATCGTCGTAGCGATCACGGTAGGTCAGATAGAAGATCAGATCGGTCGCTGCCACGTGCAGGATCTGTTCGAGCCGCTGCTGGCCTGCCTGGCGCCGCGCAGCAGGCAGCGCGGCCAACCGGTCGATGAGCCGGTTGAGCACATCGATGGCGTCGTCGTTCTGCTGGGCGATCATTTGCTGCGCGCGCAGGAGAACTTCTTCCCAACTGCCCTTGATCGGCGCCTCGATCGGCGGTGTCGTCTGTTGATTCATCATGCGGGATAGCTCGGTTTCCTGGCTCGCTCCGCTCAGGGGATCCATACTTTCAACTGTCGATCTCACGGCGTACCGTGGAGAGCAACGTGTCAGCTCGCAGGTCGGGCACGTTGTAGCACACACCGCCTAGCCCATCAGCCAGCTTCTGGGCAAGCCCACGGTCGAAGGCGGCATGTTCCATGTTGATGACAATGGAACGGAGGCTTGCCTGATGAAAGAGATCGGCCAGACGCTGCGCTTCCTCCATGGCCGGTATGCCCGTCATGCTGACGTTGCCGGCGCCGTCAGTGAGCAGAATCATCAGAGGGCGAATCTCTGAATCACGGCGACGGGCATTCTCCAGAACCTGCCACGCCAAGAAGAGGCCGCTGCTCAGCGGCGTCTTGCCGCCCACGGGCAGGTCCTGCAGGGCGCGTTGCGCCAGTTCCACGCTGCTCGTCGGCGGCAGTACCAGCCGCGCCCGCTCCCGTTGGAAGACGATCAGCCCTACCTGATCGCGGCGCTGATAGGCGTCTACCAACAGGCTGAAGATGGCCCCTTTGGTCGCTTCCATCCGCTCGCTGGCAGCCATGCTCCAGCTGGCATCGACGACGAAGAGGATCAGGTTGCCGGTGCGCCGCACCCGCACTTTGCGCTGCAGGTCGCCCTTACGGAGCTGAAGAGCCAGCTGGTTGGCTGCCTCGGCGTGACGTTGTGCCTGGTAGGGCGCTGCAGCGCGCAGCGTGGCATCGAACGCGATGTCCTCGGGGCGCTCCCCGGCAGGCCGCGCCTTGATGTAGCGGCCACGCTTGCGCTCCGTGCGCGTGTAGGAACGCTTGCCGGCACGCTCACGTGTCATCTTGTCCAGCGGCGTGTCCAACCGCTTGGCTTCAAATGTTTCGCCGACTTTGATCGGCTTGCGGGCGCCCTTGTTATCTCCGGGCGATGAGCTCTGCTGAGGTGAGGCATCTGGCTGGGCAACTCCACCCTCGCCGGCCTCCGGGCTTTCACTCAGTTCTGACTCATCGCCCTCCATGCTTTTTTTTCGTCGACCGTGGCCGAACCCTCACCCTCCTGCTGTTGCTCGTCGTCGGTCACGGCCTGCTCCGCCTCGGCACGGGACTGGCGCATGTTGGCCTGCAGCTGGTCGGGATTGAGCACCGTTTCTTGGAAGGGCTGCTTCTTCATACGGTGCGGCAACGCCAGCTCAGCCGCTAGCAGAATGTCCTTGCCGCTGATCTGCAGGCGACCGTCGTAGGCAGCCTGGGCACGTGCCGTCTTGAGGATGACGATGTCGGCACGGTGACCGTCGACCTTGAAGCTGGCCGTCAGCGCAGCGATGGTGTACAGGTCCTTTTCCGAATACTTTACCAACGGGTAGCGCTGGCGCGCCAAGAGGATGCGGTTGCACATCTCCTGCTCTGTGGCGTCGTAGGCGTCGCCGAACGCATCAGGGTCCTGCTCGAAGAAGACGCGGCGGCGTAATACTTCGACGCGCTGGCCAGCCTCGGTGATGCCGACAACGTCTACAGCGTGGGCAAAACGGTCGAGCAACTGCGGGCGCAGATCCCCCTCCTCTGGGTTCATCGAACCCACCAGCACGAAGCGCGCCGGGTGCTGGAAGCTGATGCCTTCCCGCTCGACGACGTTGACTCCCATGGCCGCACTGTCCAGCAACAGGTCGACGACGTGGTCGTCCAACAGGTTGACTTCGTCGACATAAAGCACGCCGCGGTTGGCAGCCGCCAGGATGCCGGGTTCGAAGTGGCGCTCCCCTTTCTGGATCGCCTTTTCGATGTCCAGTGTGCCGACGACGCGATCTTCGGTCGCGCTCACCGGCAGGTCGACAAAGGGTGTGCTCAGATGGGTGACGGGCAGCGGGCCACTCTGCGCCAGACGTTCGCGGCATTCATCGCAAAAGAGGTCGGGGCGGTGGGGGTCACAGTTGAAGCGGCACCCTTGAACCACTTCGAGCTCCGGCAGGAGAGCGGCCAGCGCGCGCGCCGCAGTCGATTTGGCCGTGCCACGCTCGCCGCGGATCAGCACACCGCCGATCTGCGGGTTGATGGCATTCAAGATCAGCGCGCGCTTCATACGCTCCTGACCCACAATGGCTGAAAACGGATATGTCTGTCGCATGAATACGTCCTTTGCGTCCTGCACCCTCTCGGCTCAATCAATGCACAACGAACCGCCGGCTGCTCTACGATGACAGGGGCGAAGCTCTCTTCGCCCCTGTCGCTCATTGCTGCTCTTACTCTCTCTACTATTATACTGCACGCCAGAGATGAGATACAAAACATTGCGTCTTTGCCGGACGCGAAACTTTTGAGCGCGGCCTGCGTATTGTCAAATGACAACACAGGAGCCAGCAGAACGGGAGCCGGTCTGACAGCGAGAATCGAGATTTGAGGTCATGAACGAACAGGAGTTGACCTGGGTAGAACAGGCCCGGCGTGGGGATCGCACCGCATTCAGCCGGCTGGTAGAAGCGTATCAGCGCCCAGTCTTTAATTTGACCTACCGGATGTTGGGCAGTGTCGAAGAGGCCGAGGACGCCGCGCAGGAGGCGTTCTTGCGCGCCTATACGCGGCTCGGCCAATATGATCCGCAGCAGAAGTTCTCCACATGGCTTTTTTCGATCGCCAACCACCACTGCATCGACCGGCTGCGCAAACGGCGTGTGATGCATGTTTCTATCGACGACAACCCGGTTCTGCAGAACCGCGCAGGCGACGACCCACGACCGGAACGGTGGACTCTCGATAAGGAGGAGCGCCTGGAGGTGCAGGCCATGCTGGAATATCTGGCGCCGGAGTATCGCACGCCGCTCGTGTTGCGCTACTGGGAAGATATGAGCTATGAAGAGATCGCCGAAACGATGGGCGTTTCGGTGGCCGCAATCAAAAGCCGGCTCTTCCGCGCACGCCAGCAATTGGCCGCCATCTATCAGGAGCGGGAGGCCGCAGCCCCCCCGCCCCCAGCCCAGCCGCTCCAGGCCACGGTTCGCCGCCCCGCTGACGAGCGGCCGCAGTCAACCAGCCTGCGCCTGGCCCTTGCATCCTGGTGAGTGTTCTCTCCACCCCCACAACGCGGATGGATGAGGTAGCATGATGAATGAACGGATGACGAAGACAACGGTACCCAAGCCCGATGCAGCGACGACAGCCGAGTTCGACTGGCTGATGTCGCTGGCTCTAGACGAATCGCTCGACGCAGAAGAGCACACTCGCTTTGAGGCGCTGCTGGCCGGCGACTCCTCGCGCGCCGCTGATTGGGCAGCTTGGCAGTTCATCGACGCCGAACTGGAGCTGACGCCCGCGCTGGTGCCCACATCCGGTTTCGTGGGTCGCTTCGAGACGCATCTGACGCACTACGAACAGCAACGCCAACGCCGCATCGTCTGGCTGGCTGCATCGCTCGCGCTGCTGGCCGGCGCCATCGTGTTTGTTGGCACGGCCAGCCTGGGTGCGTTCGTTTTTCTGACACAAGGACAGTGGATCGGCGAGCAGATGCGCACGCTGACGCTGGCCTATACATCCATGAATCTTTGGCTCGATTCAACGGTCGCAATGGCCGCCGCAACGGCGAATACCCCCCAGGCGCAGGCCGTCGGTCTGGCCTATGTTGCGACGATGGTCACAATGCTGGCCAGCTGGGTCTATCTCTTGCGCCGCACTGCCCGGCCGGATGGCGCGTCGGTATCTATGCAAACAGAGTAGGTGTATTATGCGCATCATTACCCATTTTCGCAGTGATCGTGGCTGGCTGCTGGCGGTTGTGCTCGTGACGGCGCTTTCGCTCGGCGTCACCTTTGCCCCTGCCCAGGCAGCCCCTGCCCAGGATGCCGCCCCCATCGGCCAGGAGCAGAGCCAGGTATTCAACGACGACCTCACCGTGCGCTCCGGCCAGACGATAGACGGCGATGTCGTGGTCTATCAGGGCGATGTAACGGTGGAGAACGAAGGCGCCATTCGCGGCAATCTCGTGGTGTACAGCGGTGAGATTGAAATCGAGGAGGGCGGTGTTGTCGACGGCGATATTACCTCATTCAGTGGCGATCTACAGATCGACGGCGTTGTCAATGGCTCCGTCTCCGCACTCAGCGGCGATGTAGACCTGGATACCAATGCTGTCGTCGATGGCGATGTCAGCGCGGTCTCCGGCGATATTAACCAGGATAGCGGCGCCTCGGTGCGCGGCAGCGTACTGCGCGGGCCGAACCTGCAATTGCAGCTCCCAGCTGTGCCGCCGATTCCGGGCGTGCCCGGCATCGAGATGGCCGTGCCAACTGCCCCGCAGCCGCCGAGCGCCGTCGAAATGTTTGTGGCGTTCGTCTGGCGTGTGATCCGCTCACTGCTCGTGCTGGCGCTGGCTGTGGGGGTTGCTGTGCTCTTCTTCGCCTGGCGCCCGCAACGGCTGGAGGAGACGCGCATCGCACTGGTGGAACGCACCGCGCTGAGCTTTGCCACCGGCCTGCTCTTCAATCTCTTCGGCCTCGCAGCCATCGGCCTGCTGTGGATCACGGTCTGCTTCCGACCCCCAGCCGTGTTGCTCGGCCTGATCTTTGCCGCTATCAACCTGGCCGGCCTGGCCGTGGCAGGCAGTGAACTGGGCCTGCGCATCGAACGGCACTTCAAGGTGCAGTGGGCGCTGCCTTGGCGGATGATCCTGGGGATCGTGCTGCCGGGCGCTTTCATTGCGGCGCTGTGGGTGTTGAACGGATGTTTCAGTTTCTTCGCCTTCATCGGCGCCCTGGTGCTGACATCGTTCGGTTCCGGCGCGTTGCTCGTCCAATATCTCAAGCTTGGCGCAGCACCTGGCCCGGCGCCGGCCCCGCTCGCTCCCGTGCCGCCCGCTCCGCTCGAGGCTGCTGCCGCAGAACCCGCGCCCACAGACGAGACTGTGCCGCAGAACCGCCCCGACCGGTTCGCCGATGAACCCGTTGCAGCCGATGACTTCACGACCCTTTCCGGCATCGGCCCTGTCTTCGATCGACGCCTGAAGGAGGCCGGTATTCGCACCTTCGCCGATCTCGCCTCCCGTACGCCCGCTGAGATCGCAGCCATAATCAAGTGGCCATCGGAACGCGTCGAACGCTCGGATCTGATCGCACAGGCCCGGCGACGGGCGCAGGGTGACGGCTGAGCCGGCACGCATAGAGCAAAAAGAATGAGGCCGAGGCAATTCCCCCTCGGCCTCATTCTTTTGTCGGCTGTCAAGACCTCTCTGCAGTTCTGGTTCCGATGGCATCCCCCCTACGCCAGTTCGTCCGCCAGCGCATGCCCGATAGCCAGCCCCGACAGGACGGCACCCTCGACGCGCGGCTCGCCAAAGCCATCACCCCCAAAGTAGAGCGGCACTGCACCGCTGGAGCGCAGCATGCGTTCAGCATGCTGCGTCACGGGCACCGCATAGCGCCAGCGTTTCACCTCACCCGCTACGACTTCTGCACCGTCGTCGAGCCAGGGGCGCAGCGCATCTACCAACAACGGCTGCACCGCCGCATCAGGCGCCTCATAGTGGGCCGCGCTCCACGCCGGCCCACCGTGCACAGTGAGCACGGTGGCCTCGGGCGAAATACCCTTGCGCTGGTTGTCGGCGATCCAGCTGATGTCGCTGCCAGGTTGCTGCACCGCACCCGGCGCCGGCAGGTGAACGCCGCCGCGCACTGTGAAGAGCCCGCACAGACACGGTGCATATTCGATCGCAGCCAGTGCCGCGCGGTCGGCTGCGGTCAGGTGCGTGTGCCCGGCGTCGATCAGCGCAAGCGATTGCGGCGCCGGCGCAGTCAGCACCACGCCGCGTGCTCCTGTCCGTGACCCGTCGTCGGCCGCCAGCTCCCAGCCTGGCCCGCCGGCGGGTGCTGGGCTGACTGCTGTGACTCGCACGCCGGTCTGGAGGATGGCCCCCTCGCGCGTCACCTGGGCGGCAAGATGCTTGGCAAGCGCATTCATGCCGCCATGCACGGCGTAACGTGGGTGCCCATCCGGCTTCGTTCCAGCCAGGCTGCCGTCGCTCCAGCCCGTTGCCCACTGGTAGACGAGGCCCACTGCCTGCCATCGCTCGACCCAGTCGGCGAACAGCGGCGATCGCACGGTGAAGAACTGCGCGCCGTGATCGGCACGGCCCGCGCCCAGGCGCCGGGTCGCAAGGCGGCCGCCGGCGCCGCGCCCCTTGTCGATCAACACCACCTTCAGGCCGCGCAGGGCGAGTACGGCCGCAGCCATCAGCCCGCAGATACCCGCACCGATGATGGCGACATCGGCCATGGCGTCATCACTCATAGACTCCCCCTGAGAATCCGCCTGGCCAGTACGGCGTGAACAAGATCGAAGATCAAGAGGAACGCCCCCTGGAGCACGATGCCGGCGCCGTGGCCGCGGGCACGCTCGTCACGACGGCCACCTGTGTCCATCAGCTTCAGCCCACCGGCGACGTAGAGCACGTCCAGCCCCGCATTCACCCACAGCACGCGCCTCAACATGCGCGTGTCCTTGATTTGCTCAGGCGCTGGATACCCGCGCGCTAGCTTCCGGGTGAGCCCACGCTGGCCCAAGAGGGCAATACCAGCATCGATCACACCCCAGCCCAGCCCCTGCTGCCCAAAAGCACGCCAGAAGGGGGCAGCCGCCCATTGCAGGATTGCCCCTGCCACAACGCTCAGCGCACTCCACACCAGCAGGCGCGCGGTCAGTCGTTTCTGAAAGATCACCGAATCCGTCACAGAATTTCCTCCAAGGCGCCACCTAGTTCCAGGCCGGCGTGGCGCCCGCAGCCGGCAAAAAGTTCTACCGTACGCCCGTCGATTTCTACGCGGAGCGCAACTTCCACGGTTGCCGTCAGACTTTCCAGCACGCGCTGTACCATCGCTGTCCGCCCCGGCGCATGCAGCAAGTCGACGTCCTCGCCTGCGCGATGGGCGACGATCTCCAGCTGTGCCATCCGGCGCATACCCCCATGCGCGACGGCCCCACGGAGAGTCCAGTGGACGCGGTCGGCTGTGACGCGCAGGTCGATAATCCTGGCGCCGGTGTACGAGGCAAAACGATAGAGCTGGCCTTCGCATAACAGCCCGACGATGAAGCCGCGGAACGCGGAACCCAGCCATGGGATGCGCGCAACGGACGCGGTCAGACACACCCCGGCACGTTCAAAGTGGTTGGTCTGCATCCAGATCCACGCGCGCGGAAAGGCCTGTCCCCAATCCTTCTCCGTGTAGCCGCGCCCACCATGAAAATCGACCGACCGGCCGTCGATGACCAGCTGACCGCTCACTGCATGGTCGAGGCTGACGACGCCATGATAACACTCCATAAACGGCACAAAGCTGTACCAGTCCATGATGCCGGGCGAGCGCCACGACAGGGGCCAGGGTTTGACATCGTCGAAGACGATGCGGCCGACGATCTGCCCGGCCGCATTGTCAATATTCAGTTCGATCCCCTGCGCCATGAAGCGGTTGGGGCCGACACACACGTCGAAGGTGGCAGGTACGGCGCAGAATGCTTCCAGTGGATAGCGATGATAGGCTGTGGCACCGCTGACTCCATTCAGTGTCTGCACAAAAGAGTGCGAATCTTTGCCGTCTTTGCCGAGAAAAATTCCCGGAATGATGGCGTACCGTTGCTGCTCGGCGCAGTCGACGACCTTGAAATACCAGCCCTCAAAGAAGTTGCAGTCCAGGCCGTGGCCATGATAGGCGGCTGGTTGCCAAAGGGTGCGCAGACGCGTCAGGACATCGCCGGGCGCGCTCACCGGCTTCCCCCGCACGAGTGAGGCGCAGCCGGCTGCGGCACCGGTGTCCAGTAGCTGCGCAGCTTGAAGGGAAAGCCCGTGTCGCCGCCGAAAATTTCTCGGTCGCCAACGACTAGCGTGTAGCGACCAACGCGCCCTGCTGCGTCCCACACGGCGATCCTGTACTCGCCGTCAGCTGGCAGGGTGACACGCTCTTCCTGGCGTTCCCAGTAGCTCGTGCGGCTGAACGGCTCAAAAAATTCGGGCGCAGCGCCTGGCGTTGCGACAAGCAGGGTGGCGCCCGCCCCATCCAGCATTTCGACGCGGCTAGGCAGCACCGCAGCCGGTAGCCCTGGCCCCATCAGGGCGAAGGTGGGGGCGAATTCTTCCTGCCCATCGATTTGGGGGATGGTCATCCCCAAGAGGATGCGCTGCCCGGCCTGACCGGAGAATACAACATAATCGACGTCTGTGCGGCTGCTGAGCGTGGCGTAGAGCGCAGTGGAGACAGTCGGATCACGCACGAGAAAGGCCGTGGCAGGTGTCCAGTCGTCGTCTTCGAAGTAGGGTTGGTGCGCCTCGGCCCGTTGCGGCGCCAGGGCGAGCAAGAGCCCCGCCAGGGTCACCGCAGCAATGAATCGCAGCATCGTCGTCGTCCTTTCCCGGCTACCACAAGCCGGCAATCGACAGCTATCATAGATCAAGGGTGCCGGTGACACCGGCATGATACGCGTCGAGTATGCGTTGCGCAAGCTCAGCCGGCGCCATGGCCGTGCGGGGAAGGCGCAGCGGCACTTTCTCCCACAGCGGCGTGTTGACGGCGCCAGGCCGCACGACTGTGACGCGGTGCTTGCGCTGCTCCTTGGCGAGCGTAGCCGCAAAGGCGTCCAGCCCCGCCTTCGCTGCCGCATAGGCGCTGAGGCCGGGTACCTGCAGCCGTTCGCTGTAGGCGCCAAGCAGGAAAAGGTGGGCGCGTTCAGCCAGCAGTGGCAGGCTCTGCTGCGCAGTGAGGTACGCGCCGGTCAGATTTGCGCCCAGGATGCGCTCCCACGCAGGCGACACCATCTCAGCCACCGGGGTGGCCATGATATCGCCAGCCGCATAGACCCACAGCTCGACGGATGGCAGTTCCTGCGCCGCAGCAAGGACTGCCTGGCTCACGGCAAACGCGTCGGTGACATCCGCTTCGAAGCGATGCTCGGTCAGTCCGGCCAGGTCGTCGGGATGGCGGCTGGCTGCACCAACCGTCCACCCATCGGCGACCAGCCGTTCCACCAGCGCCCGTCCAATTCCGCCGCTGGCGCCCCAGATGAATGCAGTTGGCATGGTAGTCTCCTAATCATTTCAAGTTGTTGGGGCAGAGGCCGGCTGTACGCTACAGCCGGTTCTCTCTGCCCGGATGGCCAAAATCTATTGCTGCAGCTTGTTGAGATATGCTGTGATCGCCTCGAGCGTCGCCTGCGGACATTCCTCGTGTGCCACATGGCCGCACGCCGGAATGACCACCAGTTCGGCATTGGACAACGCACCGGCCAGCTTCACGCTTTGTGCCGTGGGTACGATGCGGTCATCGTCGCCCGTAATCACCAGCACGGGCAGTTCCAATTCCGCCAGTTGCTCCGCCAGCTTCAGAGAACGGCCGGCAGCGGTCAGCTCCCACAGCGCACGATCCCAATCCTGTATTTGCAGCGGCTCCAGATATCCCTGCCAGGTCGCCTCGGTGATGCGGCTCGGCTCGTGCCAGGCACGGCGGGCGAAATCCTCGCCCCATTCCTGGATGCGCCGCGCCAGCAAGGGACCTAGGTGCCGCATCTGCGGCGTGTTCAGGAGCCACTGTGTCGCCTGGTTGGGGCCGCCGCCGTAGACAGCCGGGCTGATCAGGATGAGCGCTTGGATGCGTTGTGGATGTTCGAGCGCAGCCAGCATTGCAATCGCACCGCCAGCCGAATTGCCCACCAGTACCGCCCGCTCGACGCCTTTCGAGTCGAGCAGCGCCATCGTTAGGTCAGCCTGTGCCTGCGCGCCGTAAGGGATCCCGTTTGCCCAGTCCGCTGCTGTGCCCCATGTCTCACGCTGAGGGCGCTCCGTCAACCCAAACGCAGGGCGGTCGAACGCAAGCACCCGCTTCGATCTCGCCAGCGGCTCCATTACCGCTCGCCAGGAAAAGAGGCTTGACCCAAACCCGTGCAGCAGTACCAACATCTGCTCCGAATCCCCTGCCTCTTTGTAGTGTACATGCAGCATGTCGCTGCCCAGGGGGACGTCGACAAAGCGGCTGTCGGCGTCGGCCAGCTGCGTCACGTCCGCAATGCCCACCATCCGCGGCACCGGCACAAGCAAGGGGCCAATCAGCAGCAAAAGCAGCACAACGCCGATGCCTCCCAGACTGATCCAACCTAATCTGCGCATGGTGATGATTATCGGTTTGCGCGCACTGTCGCGCAGTGCGGATGATTACAAAGCTCGATGGAGGTTGGGCAAAAATTGTGCAAACGATGTTTGAGAGGGTCTGTTGCCCGATCAGCAGCCTACAGGCAAGGGCGACGGCAGCCAGGTGCTTGCAGGTTCGCCCTCTCGGCAGCCGCGCTGCCCGAAAATTCTGCTGTCGTTCCCATCACTGGAGTTCGACCAGCCCAAGCGCTTCAACGGTGCCGGCGACGGTCATCTCCTGTTGCCCGGCGCGGTCGATGGTCGGCGGATTGTCGCCCGCCTGATCGCCGTACCAGCCAAACTGCGCGTGATTGCCCCCCTCGATCGGGATGAAGCGCACGCCTGTGGGCAGGAGGGGCTTGGCGCCCAATACGGTCTCTGGCGTTGCCACGCCGTCCAGCGTGCCGTAGATGGAGCTGACGATCAATCCGTCCTGTGTGGCGAGCGAGTCGCCGCTGGCAGGATAAGCAGCCCAGAGCACCACGCCGTCGACGGTACCAGGGTGGTTCGCTGCAAAGTTGGCAGCCATGGCGCCGCCCAGCGAATGGCCGCCGATCACCCAGTGCTTGACGTCGGGAAATGCATCCATCACTTCCTCGGCGCGGCCGGCACCGAAGACAGCCAGGTTGAGCGGCATGGGCACGATGATCACGGGATAGCCGCGCTCGGCAATCGCTTTTGCCTGCGGCGCATAGGCACGCGGGTCGACGCGGCCGCCAGGATAGAAGATGAAGCCTGTCTCGCGGGCAATGGCCAGCGGTTGGAAGACAATCCATTTGCCTTCAATCACGCCGACTTTGTCGTCCCCTTGCAGCGAGGCGATCGCCTGCGCCATCGGCGGCGCAGCACTGTTCGCCCAGAGGACGAAGCCGGTCGCAGCCGCCAGGATTGCCAGGACAACGCCCCCCAGAATCCAGAGCCACCAGCGCCGTCTGCGCAGCGCGCTGGCGGAGGGCTGGCGGGTGCGATCGATCTCTGATGCCGACATGCTTTGCCTCATTTCGTGCACGGGGGAATAAACAATTCTGTGGATAGTATGCGACTGATCACACCGCAGGTCAACTGTCGGCCAGGACAAGGTCGGCCGCTACTTTGCCCGACAGGGTGACCATCGGCACGCCCCCGCCCGGATGGGTGGTGCCGCCGGCAAAGTAGAGGCCTTGCACGTCACCACAGCGGTTGTGCGGGCGACGAAAGGCGTTGAGCGCCTGGTTGGAGGAGATGCCGTAGAGCGCACCGCGCCATGCGCCGGTATGGTGCTGGATGTCTTGCGGCGTCAGGATGACCTGGCTGCGGATGCGCTTCCGCACGTCAAGCCCGAAGCGAGCCAAGACGTCGAGTACGTGTCCGCTGTAAGAGCCGGCATGCTGCGCCCAGTCGAAACGCGCCCCGAGCGCAGGCGCGTTGACCAGCACGAACCAGTTCTCACAGCCCGCTGGCGCATGCGACCTATCGCTCTTGGATGTGATGGCGACATAAACGGTCGGCGCGTCGGGCGGAATGCCGCGCCCGAAGATGTCGTCGAATTCGGCTCGATAGTCCTGCGCAAAAAAGATGTTGTGGTGCGCGAGTTGCGGGTGTTCTCCCTCCACCCCCAATAGCAAGACAAAACCGGAGCAGGATGGCTCCAGGCGTTGCAGCGCAGCTCGGCGCGTGGACCCGATCTCCGCCGGCAGCAGACGCTGGTAGACGGTCGCAACGTCGACGTTGGCGATGACGGCGCTCGCGTCGATGCGTTCCCCGGCCGCTGTGGTGACGCCCGTCGCCCGCCGCCCTTCCACGTGGATCGCCGCTGCCGGCGTCTGGGTACGTATCTCGACACCCAGCTCGCCAGCCAATTTTTGCATGGCAGCCGCAATCTGGTAGATGCCACCCGCCGGATACCAGACGCCGCCGGTCAATTCTACATGCGCAATGACGCTCAACGTCGCAGGCGCTTGGTACGGGCTGGCCCCAACGTAGGTGGCGAAGCGCCCTAGCAGCTGGCGCATCTGCGGCGAATGGACGCGGCCGCAGATGGCTTGATCCATGGTCAGCCACGGATCGACGCGCACCATGTCGGCCGGTGGCACACTCAGAAAGGAGCGCAGGGTCGGCGGTTGGTTGTAAATGAAAACGGGCCCCGTGATGCGGTGCAGCCGCGCCGCATATTCGAGAAAATCCAGGTAGCCTTCTACGTCGCGCCCATCGATGGCTGCGATCTGCTCGGCCATGCGCGGCAGGTCGCGCGTAGCGTCGATGCGGGTGCCGTCAGGAAAAAAGTAGCGCGTGAGCGGGTCGACGGGGAGCAACGTCAGATAATCGTCGAGCCGGCCGCCGGCTCCCGCAAAGAGCTCCTCGAAGACATGCCGCATGGTGATGACGGATGGGCCGGTGTCCCAGCGGAAGCCGTCCCGCACGATCTGGCTCATTTTGCCGCCCACCGCACGATTCTGCTCGATCACCAGGACGCGCCGACCTGCCACTGCCAGGCGAATGGCCGCACTCAGACCGCCGATGCCTGCACCGATGATCACGACTGGCTTGCAGGGGTCAGTGGGCACGAACGACGCGTCCTTTCCAGCGCACGCCGCCATAGCGGACTCGCCACCAAAGCGCCTGCACGGTGATCCATGTCATGAGCAGCGCCGATACCGGCATGAGCAGTGCATCGCTAGCACGTTGGCCGCTGGCGCGCGCCGTGATCCCGCGCAGGCAGACACCCGCTGCGATCAGTGCCAGCGGCCACAGCGGCCAGCCGGGCAGTGCCCACCCCTGGCCGGCTGCAAGCCAGAGCCACGGCCAGAGAAAGAGCAGCAGGTGAACACTCGTCGATAAAAGCAAGAGTAGACTACGGTTGCCGTGGCCAGCCAGCACGCTTTTGGCCAGGCCGTCGAGCGCTGCTTTGCCGCCGCCGTACATGCGACAGGTGACCAGGCCGGCACCATCGGCCATGCGCAGTTTCAGTCCTGCTGCCTTGATCCGTTGCGCCAGCCGCACATCCTCGATGATGTCGCCACGTACCGCTGCGTGGCCCCCGATCGCCGCATAGGCCGCACGCCGGAAGACCATGCATTGCCCATTGGCCGCCGCTGCCAGCGGATGATAGAAATCGTGTGCTAGCTGCACAGGCAGATAGGCCAGCACGGCCATGGCAATGAGCGGCACGGTCAGCCGCTCGCCCCAGCTGACCGTGATCTGCGTCGGCCACACGGTGAGTAGATCGGCCTCGCTACGGTCGAGCATGTCCACCACAGCTGCCAGCGCGCCGGGCTGCCAGCACACGTCCGCATCCGTGAAGAGGAGTATCTCACCCCGAGCATGGCGCGCAAGCTGGTCGCACGCCCAGTTCTTCCCCATCCAGCCCTCAGGCAGCGAACTGCCGGTCAGGACGCTCACGTCGCCGGCTGCCTGCTGCGCAATGCGCCCAGTCCCATCTTCGGAGTTGTCGTCGAGAATGAAAATTTCTCGCTGCCGATATCCCTGGGCGTGCAACAATCGCACGCTCTGACCGATGACCGCCGCTTCATTGCGCGCTGGCATTAACACCGAAACGCAAGGCGACCCAGGACCGCTGGAGCCGGCCGCAGGCACCTGAAGCCGTAGAAAGCGTCGTAAATTGTTGAAGGTGATGGCCAGCAGCGCGGCCAGGGCCACACTGGCCACGATGGGCAGCACGATCATGGGATGTGGCGCCGGCGGCGGATCGCCCAGAGCAGCATCAATCCCATGCCCGTAAAGCCGAAGAGCGCAGGGCCGGGCATCTGCCAGAAGAATGTCATCCCCACGCTCTGCAAGAACCAGACCGCACCGTAGATGACCAGCAGCGGGCGCACCGGCAGACGCGGCGGGCGCACTGCTACAGTCAGCAGCACAGACGAAAGCAGCCAGCCACCATAGTTGATCAGCGGAATGCCGAAATAAATGCCGGGAGTTTCCCAAACCCAGTACCCCCACGCCACCATCTGCGGGTCGAGAAAAAGATCCCACATCGTGAATGCCAGCGCACTGACCGCAACAAAACGCCACCCGCGCACTGCGCCGGTCACAGCATGGGCTACCGCCCAGGCCGGCGGCAACATCATGAGCCAGGCCAGGGGGATGACCGCCGGAACGCCGCCGACGAGCGGCGCCAGTGCGTCCGTGTAGTGGTAGGGGCCGAAGGGGAAGCCGGTTGTGCTGCCGATCCGCTCGATCAGCCAGCTCGACGGGATCACGATCGCCGCAATGCGCAGTACCTGCCGTGCCCCCCACGCCTGGTAGCTGATGGCAACTACCGCCGACGCCTGCAAGACCACGCCCGCGATGACACCCTGGTGGAGCACGCCGTCGCCGAAAACCCAACGCAGGATCGGGATCGCGATCAGAGCCAACAGCCAGGCAGCGGTGAGGAGATCGGCCAGCTGCAAGAGGGGACGTTGCCGTACATCCGGCGCCAGCCGTTGCAGTACCTGTTGAATCGACGAGACCATCAATATACCTTTCGCTCTCAGGCAGGGCGGCTCTGTGTCAGCTTTGTGGGTGTGGCAATTTGCGCAATGAAGTGGTGCAACATCGCTGCCACACTCGGCCAGCCAGGTGCTACCCCCCGCACCAGGTCATGCTCCCCGTCGACCTCCACGTAGCCGGCCAGGTTGGGCAGGCGCCTGGCCAGTTGCTGGGTGATCGCTGGCTTGACCAGCACGTCCCCGCGCCCTTGAAAGATCAGCACGGGCGCCGTCACCCGCTCGCTCACTTCGTAGGCGATCTGCCCAGCGCGACGCACCTGGCCGAGCGCTCGCGTCGGAAGCTCCAGACGGCGCACCGCGCGTTGCACGTCCGGGTCGCTGAGGTTGGCGTCAGGCAGAAAATGTTGAAGTTCGCTGCGCAATCTGGCGTCGGCGAAGTCGGCGCTCGCAAATGGCCTCACATGGGGCAGAACACGTTCGGCAACCGGATAGAGTTTGTCGAGCCACGAGTCGACGCGCCAGAACGGGGCGAAGAGCACTACACCGTCGACCGGATGCACCGCTGCTGCACAAAGAGCAAGGGCTCCACCCATGGAGTTGCCAACGATGATGACGCGTGGATAGCGTCGTTGTAGCGTTTTCAAAGCACGATCGACAGCGCCACTCCAGTCGCTGTGGCGCGTGTGGGCAAGTGATGGAAACTCGGCGCCAAAGCCCGGCAGAAGCAGGCTGTGCCCGCTCCAACCCGCATCGGCAAAGACGCCACTGACGCAGCGCATCTCTGCCGGTGTGCCAGGAAAACCGTGCACCAGCAGCACTGCTTGTGGGCCTATGTCCCACGCATGGGCGGCGTGAATGGGTGACTGAAAGGCTGTGAATGGAAGCAAGGTACCGATTTCATTGACCATGCATGTCTATTGTCCATATTCTATCGACCGCTTCCGTGAGGCTCTATCCGATTGGCAAGGCCTGCCGTTATCGATTGCCTTGCGCACGCCTGGCGGCCAGCGCCTTGCACTCGGCGGCACCAACGACGGCCGAGCAACTACCCCTTCACTCAACTGCCCGTGAGTGGCGACTACTGGGTCACGGTTGCGCCCACAACCGCGCCGCAGAGTCCGACCTTGAGTTTCGATACTCTATCTACCCGTCGCTAAGGACAGCGAAGAGCCTCTCGAAGCCAGGGTACGCCTTCAGGGGGATGAAATCGAAGGCGACCAGACCGGCTTGCACGAGGGGCAGCCTCTCCAGCGCAGCGCGAGCCTCGTCGACGCTGGCGCACTCCAGCAAAATGACCGCCTCAGTACGATCGGCGCGAAAATACAGCTCGCGCACGATCCCCTCCTGATAAAGCTGCCAGGCACACAACGCCTCGGCGCGCAATAAGTCCGCCGTAAAGCCGTCGCCGCTGGCGTCAGGCACATCACACTCAATCGCCAGGATTCGCATACGGTTCCTTTCCTTCGCAGTGATTGCTGAAATCGGCCATGTGCCATTGCGCCCGCACCAACCCCGTCCTCACCCACTGCTTTCCACAGCCAACCCGTGCCCGACACAGCGCGCTGCAGCTCGCTTCGATCCCGCCCAGTTGCCCCGACTACCGCCTAGTATACCACCAGGTAACTCCAATAGCCCCTCCCCCCCATGTACAGCGATTTGCCAAATCGCTCCCCCTCCCTATGTCTATGATAACCAAAATAGAAAAACTCCGGAATGTGAGGAGGACTAGTACACGTCGGCGCAGATAATTCCACAAATTCATGGGACGCACTCCGCCGAATTGTGGACTGCACACTCGAGCAGATCTGGAATTGGCCCGTATTTTTGA
>CAIRNL010000611.1 GCA_903879975.1 uncultured Chloroflexota bacterium
GCCAAGCTCGCCGCTGACAATAACGGCGTCGCCGGGTCGCGCCTGGTCTGGCCCGATGTGGACGCCCGCCGGTACGATGCCGATGCCGCTGGTGTTAATGTAGATACCGTCGCCGTGGCCTTTGTCGACGACCTTGGTGTCGCCCGCCACGATTTGCACGCCGGCTGTGCGCGCTGCCGCTGCCATCTCCCCGACGATAGCGCCGAGCTGAGCCAGCGGCAGCCCCTCTTCCAGGATCATCCCGGCAGTCAGGTAGAGCGGCTGTGCACCCATCATGGCCAGATCATTGACTGTGCCGTTGACTGCCAGGCTGCCGATGGTGCCGCCGGGAAAAAAGAGGGGTCGCACCACGAACGAATCCGTGCTGTAGGCCAGCCTGCCTGCGGGCAGGTCGACCACGGCGGCATCGCCCAGCGCGTCGAGCACCGTGCTACGAAAGGCTGGCGCGAAGAGGTGCTCCACCAGCTCCGCAGAGAGCTTTCCGCCGCCGCCGTGCCCCATGACGATGGTCGGGTAGTTGCGCAGTGGG
This sequence comes from uncultured Chloroflexota bacterium, assembly GCA_903879975.1. Taxonomy (GTDB): domain Bacteria; phylum Chloroflexota; class Anaerolineae; order Caldilineales; family Caldilineaceae; genus Caldilinea. Next base: position 530 of record CAIRNL010000611.1, read on the forward strand.
ATGGGGCAGGCCCAGTTGTTGAAGTCGATTTCGTGAGCCATGAAGTGCAAATTTCGTTCGTCAATCGCTTGGTGCGATCCAATCGAGAGGGGCAGGATCACCTCCTGCTACTCGACATCGACGGTTCTCTCCTCAGCCTGGGCAAAGCGCCCGTACTGGAAATACGCCGCACATGCGCCTTCGCTCGATACCATCGTGGCGCCGAGGGGGGTGCGCGGCGTGCATTGCTTGCCAAAAGCCGGGCACTGGTTGGGCTTGAGCAGCCCCTGCAGTACTTCGCCGCTGCGGCACAACGGCGATTCCTGTGTGTGGATGTCAGCCACTGCGAAGCGCTCCTCGGCATCGAACGCCCGGTAGCGCTCACTCAGCCGCCAACCGCTTTGTGCGATCACGCCGATGCCGCGCCAGCTGCGGTCGGTGACCTCGAAGACGTCGGCCAGCATGGACTGAGCGGGCCGGTTGCCTGTGTGGCTGACGGCGCGTGCGTAGGCGTTGTCCAGCTGAGCGTCGCCGCGCTCCAGCTGCAGCACGGCGCGGCGGATGCCCTCCAGTACGTCGAGGGGCTCGAAGCCAGTGACAACGATGGGGACTCGGTACCGATCTATCAAAGGCTCGTACTGCCAGGTGCCCATGACGCTGCACACGTGACCGGCAGCAAGAAAGGCCTGTACGCGCGTGGCCGGCGACTCTAGGATCGCGGTGATGGCAGGTGGGACGAGCACATGCGAGACGAGCATGGAAAAGTTGTGCAGGCCGAGTTGCTTGGCCTGGAAGACGGCCATGGCGTTGGCCGGTGCGGTCGTCTCGAAGCCGATGCCGAAGAAGACCACTGCGCGGCCGGGATTGGCTTGTGCCAGCTTGACTGCATCGAGCGGCGAGTAGACGATGCGCACGTCGCCGCCCTCGCTCTTGACGGTGAAGAGGTCCCTGCGGCTGCCCGGCACACGCAGCATGTCGCCAAACGAGCAGAAGATGACGCCTGGCTGCGCTGCAATGGCCAGCGCCTTGTCGATCATTTCCAGTGGTGTCACGCAGACCGGGCAGCCCGGTCCGTGAATCAGTTCGATCTCGGGCGGCAGGAGCTGGTCGATGCCGTTGCGGATGATGGAGTGCGTCTGGCCGCCGCAGACTTCCATGATGGCCCAGGGGCGCGTCGTAGCGCTGCGGATCTCGTCGAAGAGGCGGCTGGCGATCTCCGGGTCGCGAAATTCGTCTAGATACTTCATGTGCGGCTACACGCTTTCCGGCGGGCCTGTGTCGACCGCCTGCAACTCCTCGGCCAGCGCGCCCATTTCAGTGAAGAGGCGCAGCGACTCCTGGGCCGATGCCTCGTCGAGCTGGGTGATGGCAAAGCCGACGTGCACAATGGTGTAGTCGCCGACCGCAATTTCCGGGACGTAGGCCAGGCAGACTTCCTTGGTGATGCCAGCAAAGTCGACGATACCCATCCGTACTCCGCTGGCCTCGTAGATTTTCTTGACTTGTCCGGGGATGCCGAGGCACATAGACTGCTCCTTTATCGTTCAGCGCGTCGCTGCGTCAGATAATCGATCCACGCGTCCAGCCCCTGGCCTGTGCGCGTGGACGTCTCGATGATCGTCGCGTGCGGCGCGACGGCCTGTACGCTGGCCAGGGCCGCGGCGCGGTCGAACTCGACGGCTGCGGCCAGATCAATCTTGGTGATGAGCGCAACGTCAGCGCTGTGGAAGAGCGGCGGATACTTGCGCGGCTTGTCTTCGCCCTCGGTCACCGAGAGCAGCACTGCGCGTGCGCCCTCGCCCAGGTCGTAGTCCGAGGGGCAGACCATGTTGCCCACATTTTCGATGAAGAGGAAGTCGAGTTCGGCCAGCGCCCAGCCCTCGATCTGGCGGGCGATGAGGTTGGCCTCCAGGTGGCAGAGCGTGCCCGTCTCGATCTGGCGCACGGGTGCGCCGCTGCGTGCCAGCCGTCGCGCGTCGTTCTGTGTGGCCAGATCACCGACGATGGCCGCTACCCGCAGGCCGCGCTCGCCCATGATGCGCAGCGTGGCTTCGAGCAGGGCGGTCTTGCCGGCGCCGGGTCCGGAGACCAGGTTGACCGCAAGCACGCCGTTTTCTCGAAACTGTGCCCGCAGGATGTGGGCGATCTCGTCGTTTTTACTTAGGACGGCCTGGCGCAGTTCAAGGATGCGCGGCTGCATGGGCTGCCTCTTCGATTTCGATGGTGTCGAGCTGGATCTCACGTCCCTGGATCAGGCGTGCGGCCGGCATGGCGCAGACCGGGCAGCGCATCGCATTGGGGGAGGCCAGGGTGTGTTCTGCGTCGCACGCTGTGCAGAAGATGCGCACAGGGACGTGTTCGACGATGAGGGCGGCGCCTTCGACCCGCGTGCCGGTCGCTGCAAGCGGGAAACTGAAGCGCAGCGCATCCTCCACAACGCCAGCCATGGCGCCCAGGCGCAGGTGGACGGCGACCACGTTGGTTGCGCCTGCGTTACGCGCAGCTGCATCGGCCAGCTCGACCAGATTGTGGGCGATCGACAACTCGTGCATATCGCCAGTATACCACACGCATGCGAGCTGGGGCTGAATCCTCTCCTGGTTACAGCTGTCATTTTGCCAGCGCAACTGGAGGCTGCTGCCGGAGCTGGCGCGTTGCGCTAGTACGCATGGGACTCAGTCAATCGGCAGTTATGGAGCAGCGCAGCATGTGGAGCGATTTGGCAAATCGCTCTAGGCTTTTTCGCCGTTGGTCAGCGGCCATCTCCAGTGAAATCTTGCTATGGACGCATGACTTTCCAGGGTCTTTGCCTGCATGCCAGAGGCGTGGCTGCAACTGTGGATGTATGACGGCATCCGGAATCAGGGCGTACGGTTGCTACAAGGTTTGAAACCGCGTTCTGGCGGCGGAAAATGTTTCTTGATAAACCTTGTCCCCTTCTTTGAGGCGCGTCGCCAGATTCCAAATCAAATCGAAGTAATTCTGGAATAGGCTCGCCACAGCAGGGTGCCTAATGAACACATAGGTGCCATTGGTCAGTTGACTGGGAGCGCTGTGCTCCACGCCAACTTCCAGGCCAACCATCACCTCGTGTTTATCAAAAATCGTACAGTGGAGGAAAGGCGGGATCGCACCCAGATCCACATCCAGAAAACGCAGGTTGTAGCAAATCAAGTTCTGAGACAACATCCAATCGGCCCGATTGAAGAAGTGAAGCGGGTCATTGTTGAACGTCATGATTTCGCGATACACGACCCCACGCCTGCAAGTCGACGCAATCCTCTCGAGGTATGCCTGATAGACCTGTTCTTCTTCTATGTAGTAATTCGGCCTGACAATCCCCCAAGTCAAATCACAGACCAGTTTCGAAACCTTGTCCAGCCTCTCGACCAGGTGTCTCAGCATCTCTTCTGTCGAATCAAAATGGGTGACTTCACCTTCGGCAGCCAAACGAGGATCGGGGCGACTCCCTGCTGTGTTCACCCACTGGGGCAACGAATATCCTGCGAAATCATAGAGTTGCATCTGTTGTTCGATCTCGAAATCCAACAGGACACAAAGATGTTTGACGATATCGTAGGGAATCCTGTTCGTACCTTTCATCCATTTATCGAAGGTTGCAGGTGAGTAGCCAAGTTTTTGGGCCAGCCATGCCTTGGGCCGTTTCATTTCCCTCAATTTTTCAGCGACGAGCATCTGAAACATGCTCATGTTCATTGACATTTGGCGTTTCGCAACCTTTCAGGCGTGGCCAGGAGCTGCAGCATTCCTGCGCGCCGCATGTCTCGGCCATCGGGTTTTATCTATGAACATTCGTTGAACATTCGTTGCAGTGCCGGGGATTATATAGGCGATCAGAAATATAGCCAATTTGGCTACATATTTCCGCCGATAGGGTTGTCTTCAGACACCAGACCCTGTGCTAGAGTAGAGTGAGAACAGGAAGAATCACTTCAGCAATGTCCGGTCTCCCCCGACTGGGCATTATGAAGTGGCGCATGGCTCTGCAGAATCTCCTTGCCGAGCACATCCCTGGTATGCAGCAGCGTTCGCCCCATTCACCGCCGAACGTGCGGTCGATTATAGATGCTGGAGACACAGGCTTCGTGTGGCTGTGCTATCCATGTTACAATTCATTCAGTTGAAGAGTTTGAATGGAATTGAGCCTGATCCACATGCCATCTCCGGTGAGTGCACCGACGTCTACCGCCATCACACCTACTTTTACCCTGGCGCGAGGGGCGGAAGAACTGCTGGCCAGTGTTGCGCGCGGGGAGACTGTCGACTTGCGCGCCTATCATCTACGGCTGATGGCGCTGCGTCTTGGGTTGGTCGCCGGCTTCGACGATCTGCTGGCGCTCGACGCTATCGATTTCGTGCCCTTTGACTACCAGATTCGGGCGGCGCGCACTGCCCTACGCCGTTTCCGTGGGCGGGGGCTGCTCAGCGACGAGGTTGGGCTGGGCAAGACCATCGAGGCTGGGCTGGTGCTCAAGGAGTACATGTTGCGCCAGATGGTGCAGCGTGTACTTGTGCTCACGCCGCCGGGGCTGGTCGAACAGTGGCGTGAGGAACTGGCGACCAAGTTCAAGATCACCGAATTCGTCACCAACAACGACGAAGCATTTCGCCAGCAGGGGCCAGATGCCTGGCTGCACTTTCCCTACGTGATTGCCTCGATTGCCACAGCACGCCGCCCGGAGCACCGTGAGAAGATCACCGCCGAGTCATACGATCTGGTGATCGTCGATGAGGCGCACCACCTGAAAAATCGTGCCTCGGTCACGTGGAAGCTGGTCAACGAGCTACAGAAGCGGTATATCCTGCTGTTGACAGCCACACCGGTGCAGAACAGCCTGGCTGAACTCTACAATCTGGTGACGGTGCTCAAGCCTGGGCAATTGAAAAGCCCCAAGGAGTTTCAGCGGGAGTTTGTTGTGCGAGGGGACCCGCGGCTACCCAAGAACCGCGGCCTGCTGCGCGACCTTTTGAGCGACGTGATGGTGCGCCACTCGCGCAGCCAGATCAACCTGCAGTTGCCGCCGCGTCGCGCCCACACCGTGCGGTTGGCACTCCATACTGACGAACAGCAGCTCTATGCAGCGATTGCCGATCTGGGGCGGCGTATGTTGGCCGACGAGGCTGTCACCAGCGCGCATCGTTTGGGTGTGCGCACCCTGTTGCTGGAAGCGGGCAGCAGCGCCGCAGCCACGCGCTCCACCCTGCGTTCGCTGGCAGAGGTGAAGGCTCTTGACCCCTACCGTGCCGATCTGCTGTCCCTGGCACAGCAGGCCGATGCCGTACTGACCACCGCCAAAGCGGATGCGTTACGCAAACTGCTGGAAGCGCAGAGTGCGGCCGGGGCAGGGCAGGGTAAGGCCGTCATCTTCACGCAATTCCGCGCGACCCAAGAGATGCTGGCACACCAGATGCAGAGGTGGGGCATTGACTTTGTGCTTTATCATGGCGGCTTGACTGCAGCGCAGAAAGATCAGGCGATCCGCTCTTTCAGCGAAACCATGCCCGTCCTGCTCTCGACCGAGGCTGCTGGGGAAGGGCGCAACCTTCAATTCTGTCGTGTACTCGTCAACTTTGACCTGCCGTGGAATCCGCAGCGCATCGAGCAGCGCGTTGGGCGCATTCACCGTATCGGCCAGACGCTGCCGGTGGATATCTTCAATCTTGCTGCGCAGGGCACCATCGAGGAGTCCGTGCTCGACATTCTCGACCGGAAGCTCAACATGTTCGAACTGGTCATCGGCGAAATGGAGATGATTCTGGGGCAGTTGGCCGACGAGCGCGACTTCGAGGAGATCGTGCTCGACATCTGGCGTCAGGCGCAGAGCATGGAGGAGTTGTCGGCGAGGATGAGTGAACTGGGCGACGCGCTGGTTGAGGCACGCACGGCCTATCAACAGATGAAAGAGTACGACGAGGCCCTCTTCGGCGAGGACTTCAGCACCGAATGAAGATGCAGCGATGAGCGACCTTCACCACGAACGATTCGATCTGAGCCGTTTTGTGCTCGACTATCTGGCGCAGCAGGGCAGCGTAGTTGCACCGCCTGCTTTTGCCACCTACGAAGTCCTGATGCCGGAGGAGGTCGCTGCGGAGCTGGGTGTCGACGACTTTTTGTCTCTGCGTTTCGACGCGGCGGCAGTGGCCGGCGATGTGGACGCGGCAGTGGTGCTGAGCGTCAACCACCCGATCGTCGACAAGATCGCGGCGTTGGTGGCGCAGCAGCCTGCCAACGCTGCCGGTTTCATCAACCATGTCCGGCTGGACAAGCGTGGTCTGGTGGACCTGGCGCGCAAGCAGTTCGGCCTACCTAATGCCCGTGCCGATTTCGTGCCCAAGACGCAGGAGTGCAGCGAACTGCACCACTATCTGCAGTTCAATTTCAAAGCGACGATCCTGAGCGAAGAGAAGCAAGAAGATGCAGTCAGTGTGACGATGGATGTGCAGTCCGGCTATGCTGTGGCCGAGCGTGCCCATCTCGATCTGTTGGCATTGGTCGAGGCGGAAGCGCGCTTCGATGGGTTTCCGCTGGCACCGCCGCGCTGGACCCGCCATAGTGAGCCACTGGCGGCTGAGACACTGCAGAAACTGTTGGTGCGCGCCGAAGCTGCTGCCCGCGCCAGCCTGGCGCCCAGGCTGGCCGCTCTGGCCACGCGCATGGAGCATCACCTGGCGCTCGACCTGGCGCGCATCAATCAGTATTACGATGAACTGGCTGCCGACCTGCGCAGTCGTCAGGGGCGTGTCGATCGGATAGACGCGGCGCGACGTCAGGAGTTCGACGACAAGCTCGCCATGATCGAGGCCGAACGGCGCACCAAGACAGCGGACGTAAGCGCCCGTTACGGGCTGCGCATCGAGCTGGAACTGATCAACACGCTGCTCATCACGCAGCCCAAAGTGACCATTCCGGTGAACATCAGCAACCGTACGGCCACGATTCAGCGTACAGTGGTATGGGATCCGCTGATGCACCGGCTTGAGGCGTTGGTTTGTGACGTGTGCGGGCAGCCGAGCGACAGCTTACAGCTTTGCAGCGGCGGGCATCTGGCGCACGATGCTTGCCTGGCTCCCCAGTGTGTCGACTGCAAACGCATCTTCTGTCGGTGTTGCGCTGATGCGATCAAATCGTGTGTGGTCTGCGGTCGACCGGTCTGCCGTCACAGTCTGATTTCTTGTTCGATCTGCGGCCGTGGCAGCTGCCGCGAGCATCAGGGACTCTGCCACGCTGCTGAGGGGCAGCCTGCCGTAGTGCCTGTGCCGACCCCCAAACCGCCGAAGAAGCCATCGGTCGAACCACCGGCGGTGGCGCCTGCCAAGCCGCCGCCTTCGCCCGTTGTGCGCAACAAACCGGCGCCTCTCCTTGGCAGAGAAGCAACTGCTCCGGCCGAACCGGTGACGATCGGTGTACGTATCGACGTGCAGATTTACGAAGACAAGCCGATGATCGTCGCTTTCGTCATGCGTTCGACCAAACGGGTGCTAGCAAAGCGCATGATCGAACTGACGCCGCAGGGACTTCTCGTTTCCTGTCATTGTGAGAAATCAAACTGTGCGGCTGACGGGTACTACCATCGTCCGGTGCCACCCGCTGTCATTGACAAGCAGGTGGGCGACATGCTGCTTGGCCTGCAAAAGGAGTACCTGGTGCCAGGGAAGAAGGTGCACTATCTCTATGTGTACAGCGAACGTGATGTGCAAACGAGGCCTGTTCTTGTTCTGCCTGCCGTCTGGCGCGATCCGGTGCGGTTGACGGAAGCGGAGCGTGGCTTCAGTCAGTTGTAGCAGCGCGCCGGCTGTTGCGGTTTCCCTCCTCAGAACCTGAACCGAGCGATCAGCGGGCATCTCAAAATTTACAAAAAAGTAAGTTTTTTGTACACTACTCCTTGGACGTCTGGCGTAGTGTCAATCTGCGCCTGCAAGAATTGCCTGACGGACATCCCCCTATCGCCGGTGCCCGCCGGGTTCGCCATCGTCTTTGGACGATTTCGTAAAGGAGTTTTTTGTGTCGCCTCATGTTACTCTCACGGGTGTCACACCCGACGACCTCCTCTCCTGGCTGTCTGAGTGCATCGCCTGTGCCGAGCAAGAAATGGCGTTACACCCGCTGCGTCCGCAGCCGAGTGCCATGATTCCCTGCCGCGTCCCGCTCCAGCAACTGCGTCTTCACGATCTCAAGCTGGCGGGCTGGTGCGTTGGTGTCTACGAAGTGCCACCCAGCGAGCAGCAGCCCTTTGGTACACCGCTTCTGCTGTTGGGCGGCGCCCTGAGTGATGCATCCCCTACCGAGTCTGGCGAACTGCACATCGACATCTGGTGTGGCGCCCAATTCCCGTTGTACCTTCATGAGGTCGCCCTGCTGCTGGAGGAACGTTTTTCCTGCAAGCCGGCGCTGGCGTCGCCGCTGGCGGAGTGGGTGCCGCCGTGCGATATTGTGTGGTTGCCTGTTACCATGGGGCAACCGGCTCGATTGAAGGAAGCTGGGGAGGTGAGAACGGATCGGATCGCTGCCCAGTTACCTGCACAACCTGCGGCCGTGCC
>CAIRNL010000612.1 GCA_903879975.1 uncultured Chloroflexota bacterium
GTCGGCGGATGGATGTACTGGTTGTCGAAGGTCGGCCAGTTCGTCCAGTAGGTCGTGTCGAACGGAATGATCTTCTTGGCCTGAGTGACCGGGATCACAGGCAACTCTTCCATGTAGATGGCCATTGCCTGGTTGAAGAGTTCCTGGACCTTGGGGTCACCGAGCGGCAGGCTGCCGATTTCGTCGACGATCTTGCCGAACTCTTCAGCCTTGGGGCCACTCCAGCGCCAGGCATCATAGTCCGCGCGCTCACCTACCGGCTTGATCCATTTGACGTTGAAATTCTCCAGCGATGCCCACGGCTCGTTGACCGAACCACACGTCTGCCAGCCCATGCGCGCCTCGAAGTTGCCGTTGCGCCAGTTCTCGTCCCAGGTGCTGCCTGCCTCGTTGCGCGTGGTGGCATTGATGCCGGCGGCCTGGAAGTCTTCGACGATCACCTGCGCGATGCGCTGCTTCTCGATGAAGGCCTCGTGCGTGGTGATATCAACCGTCAGTTCCTTGCCGTCCTTCTCGTAGTAGCCATTGGCATTCTTGGTGTAGCCCTTGCCCTCGATGATCGAAGCAGCCAAGGCTGGGTCGTGCGTCCACAGCTTGTCGACATCCCAGGCACCTGCGGCGATAGCACCGTCGACCAGAGCGTCCAGCGGCGGGTAGGCCGGGAAGAAGTGGCGGCTCTTGAGCGTGGTGTTCTCGTAGGCAATCTCTACGACCTTGTCGCGGTCGATCAAGTAGTTGAGCGCCCAGCGCATCTCGGGATCGTTCCAGGGTTCGACCGCGTTGTTCAACTCAAAGCTGCGGGCGCAGGGATCGGGCACCCAGGCAAAGGGCGGTTCGGCAAACCAGGTGATGACGTTGGGGTTCTGCGCCTGCAGGGCCTGCAAGGCACCCAGCGTGATGTCCATCAGGCTGTCGAGCTGGCCATTGGCCATGAGCGCAGCACGGGTTTCCGGCGGGCCGGCCCACGTCCAGATGATGGTCTCGGGCTCAGGCAGCTTGAGACCGGCGTTCACACCCCACCAACCGTCGTAGCGTTTCCAGACCACCTCGGTCGGGCTGGTGCTGGCCAGTTTGTACGGGCCAGTGCACATGGGCAGGCCTGCGGCCAGATCGAAATTCTTGAAGGTGAGCGGGTCCTGACCTTCCCAGATGTGCTTGGGCATGATGTTGATGCTGCCCCAGATCTTGACGCTGAAGTAGTCAAGCTGGAAGCGCGGGTTCGGGTTGTTCAGCGTGAAGAGCACAGTCAGGTCATCGACCTTCTCGACGCTCTTGACCCAGTTCTGCATAGCGGCAGAGTCACCCAGTTCTGGGGCGTTGTCGATGAGCGTCTGGATGGTGAAGACAACGTCGTCAGCCGAGAACGGCGTGCCATCCTGCCAGGCCACGCCCTCGCGCAGCTTGAGCGTCCACACGTCCAGGGACTCATTCGACGTGAAGCTCTCACCCAGCCACGGCGTAAATTCACCGGTCTGGTAATTCAGGATAAAGAGCGGCTCCAGACAGACCTGGTGGAAGCCCTGGTCGCGGCGGTTGCCGGGCACGTAGGGGTTCCAGACGCCCTCGGGATCCTGGAGACGGCCGCCGTCGATGTCCATGATCAGGGTCTTGGAGCGTTCGGAGCCTGCGGCTGCCGGGGCAGCCTCTTCGGCAGGCGCTTCAGTCGGCGTTGCTGCAGCTTCTTCGGCTGGCGCGGCTTCTTCAGCCGGGGCAGCTTCTTCAGCTGGTGCAGCTTCTTCGGCTGGTGCAGCTTCTTCGGCCGGGGCAGCTTCTTCAGCCGGCGCGGCGGGAGCCGGGGTCGCAGCACCGCCACCACAGGCAGCAATGATCATCGATGCGATGACCAGCAGACTCAAAAGCGCAAGAATGCGCTTTCCCTTGTACATACGATGTAACCTCCTGATTTTAGAACTGGGGAATGCAACAAAAATTCACAAACAACACGAACCGTTTTGTCAGTCGTCTGCCGCTAACCTCCTCTTCCCCCTATACGGGAATCTTGCAGTTTCTCGGGGTTCAATTCAGTTGTTAGGTGGTGACAATGATGGTGAATCCTGGTGAAGCTGAACCATGCTGGTTCAGCTTCAAGCATCTGGATACACTAAGGATGCAAGTATAGCGCAGGGCTTTCTGTTTTCCAAAATGTGTTTTTTGTGTCGGAAAGGACAACGGGACCCTGCTGGGTCCGTCGTCCCTCCGTGCGCATCGTAACAGGCAGAGTGAGTGCCAAGCAGACTGTTCTTGCCGGCCCGCGTGACACATCCCAGCGGCATTAGTCGATGTGGACGTGTGCCAGACGCTGACCTGCCTGGTGGCGCCACCCGCTGACGATGAGTGCGAAGAGGAAGATCGTCGACTGCAGCAGCACGATCGTGGCACCGCTGGCAACGTCGACATAGAAGCTGAGGTACATGCCCAGCGCGCCGGAGAGCGTGCCGATCACAACGGCATAAAGCACCATGCGATTGAAGCTGTCCGTCAACAGTCGCGCGGTGATGGCCGGGATGACCAGAGCCGCTGCGATCAATGTCACGCCCAGGATGCGCATGGACGCGATGATTGCAGCGGCCAGTGCCAGGGCAAAGAGTGTGTCGATCCACTGTGTGCGCACACCGTAGACCTGGGCCACCTCGGGATCGAAGGTGGTGAAGAGCAGTTGCTTGTAGGCCACGAGGATGACGGCGACCACCAGCACGGTGATGCCTGCCACCACAGCGACCTCTTCCCACGTCACGCCCAGGATATTGCCGAACAGAGCGGCGTCGAAGGACTGGGTGAAGCTGCGGTAGCGGCTGATCAGCGCCACGCCGACGGCAAAGCTTGCCGTCGTGATCACGCCGATGGCAGCGTCGGCGCCGATACGCGTGCGTCGTGCCGTCTGGTTGATGAGCACCGCCGTCAGAAAGCCCCATAGCCCTGCACCCAGATAGAAGTTCCACTGCAGCACAAAAGAAACGACTGCGCCGCCAAAGATGGCGTGCGAAAGGCCGTGGCCGATGTAGCTCATGCCGCGCAGCACGATATAGACGCCCAGCAATCCGCACAGCGCGCCGGCCAACATGGCAACCGCCATGCCGGTGCGAAAAAATTCGTACTGGAAGGGTTCAACCAGCCACAGCATGCGGCACCTCCGTGACAATCGACACTTCCATCGGCGGCTGGCTGCGCACTGTCGTGCGCGGCGCAGGATGGCCGGGCACAGGGTCGGGCAGGAGATCGTGGTGTGTATGGGGGTGCGGTTTCTGCTGGACAATCATCATGCCGTCGTGGCGAATCACCATCATCTCACCCTGGTAGGTCCTACTCAGAATACTCTCGGTGAAGATATCCTCCGGCGCGCCCTCGGCGATCACGGTGCGGTTGACACAGATGATCCACGGCACATGGGCTGCAGCACTGTTGAGATCGTGCGTGGTCATCAAAATGGTGATGCCCTGGCGGTTGAGGTCGGCCAGCAAATGCAGCACATTCTCGGCGGTACGCATGTCAACGCCGCTGGTGGGCTCGTCCAGCACAAGCAGATCGGGTTGGGCGATGAGCGCGCGCGCCAGAAAGACGCGCTGCTGCTGTCCGCCCGACAGGTTACGAATGTGCCGGTCTGCCAGGTGATCGATCTCCAGCTGCTCTAACACGGCGCGCACTTCGTTCCTGGCTGCCTTGCTGTGCCAGGGCAGCCACCCGTCACATCGCACCCGCCCCATCAGCACGACCTGCTCCACCGTGACCGGGAAGTTCCAGTCGACGGTCTCCAGTTGCGGTACATAGCCGACGCGCGGCGCAGGGCGGCCCTGCAGCGGTTCGCCGCCGACCTTGACATTGCCCTGGCCGGGCTGCACCGTACCCAGCACCAACTTGAGCAGGCTGGTCTTGCCCGCGCCGCTCGGGCCGACGAGCGCCGCAAACTGTCCGCGATGCAGGTGCAACGAAACATCTTGCAGTACGGGTGTCGAGCCGTAGCCGAATGAGACATTGCGTAATTCGACAAGTGGTTCCATGATCTTCCCTTCCGGCGCAGCGAAATGCGCCCAACCGTTACCTTACTGATTCTGCTCCACCGCAGCGTCTTCGCCCGGAATATTGCTGGTGTCAAACTGCGCCATGATCGTTGGGTCGCCGCCGAGCGCTTGCGCCATCACCCGTAGATTCTCAGCCATCAGCCCAAGGTAGGAGTGATTGGCGTCGCCAGGTTGGCCAGGCAGATCGTCGTCGCGCAGATCGTCGACGTAGGTGGCGCCCGTCTCACGGGCAATCTGCTCCAACACCGGCGAGGGGAAGACCTCCGATCCGAAGATTGCCGGCACCGATTCGGCCCGGATCTGAGCGATAATCTCCACCAGTTCGCGCGCCGACGGCTCAGCGAAATCAGACGGCTGGATAGCGCCGATAACGGTCATGCCATAGAGCGGCGCGAAATAGGCCCATGAGTCGTGATAGGTCAACAACTTGCGGTTCTGTTGCGGAATACTGGCTACGGTCTGCTTGATGGCCTCGTCCAACGCCTCAATGCGGGCGGCGAACGCGTCGTAGTTGGCCGCGTAGTAGCCGGCATGATCCGGGTCACGCGCGGACAAGGTATCGCGAATTACCTCAGCGTATTTCAAAGAATGAAACGGATTCGGCCACAGATGGGGATTGGGGCTGCCGGCTTCCTTGGGAAAAGAAAAATCGTAGACATACTCGTCCGGCGCAATCGTCTTGTCGCCGAGCAGCACGATCTGCGTATCAGCGCCGGCGTTTGCCTCGGCCAGCTTGAGCGTCGGCTCCTCCAATTTCAGACCGTTGAGGAAGATGATGTCGGCATCAGCCAACCGCCTGGCGTCGGACGGCGCTGGCTCGAACGTGTGCGAGTTGACGCCCTCTGGAACGATGCCCACGATCTCGGCGCGATCACCGGCGATGTTGTAGGCAATATTCGTGATCGGCGAGACTGTTGTCACGACATGCAGCTTCGCCGGTGCTGCGGGTGTGGCGACGCTGTCGGAGACAGCTGCGGGCGCCGGCGGCGCACACGCAGCAAGCACGAGTACAACAGTGGATACGAACAAACTAGCGGAGCGTTTCATCTAAGGGTATCTCCTCCTGGACGCGCTGAATGAAGTGCAAATTTACCCAATCATTCTCGCATAGATGCAAATATATGCAAATGCAAATACTTACAAATTAAAAATCCAAGGTTGCTCACAGAACGCGCACGAAGAGGGCGCTATGCTAGGTAGGTTATAGTCCAGTGGGTCGAAGAGGATATGCAGAGAAATGAAAGATGGAAAGCGCTCCAGCAGAGCAGCAGCAGCCTACGGCGCAGCGGGTGGAGAATCGATCAGGCACCCCTCACACCACCCAAAGATAACGGTGTGGTTGGCATCGGCAATGAAGCGATAGCGGGCACGCAGCTCTCTGGTCAGCGATTCGAGCAGATCGTCGGAGAACTCAATCGAGCGCCCGCACGTCCGGCAGATCGCATGGTGATGAGTGCCGTGCGTGCGCAGAGCGTAGTGCATGGCCCCGGTGCCCATGTCGGCTTCGGTCACCAGGTCGAGCTCACGCAGCAGATCAAGGGTACGGTAGACAGTAGCGAGGTTGATATAGCTGTTGACCCGCTGCACATTTTCGAAGATTTCTTCGGCTGTAATATGGCCGGGCACCTGTTCGATAGCAGCCAGGATAATTGCTCGCTGCGGTGTCATCCGAATACCACGGCTTTTCAATTTATCAGTCAGTCGTTCGGTGGCTGCCACTTCTTCACTCCTTTATGCACCCATGCTATTGCAGATGCAAAGCAATTGCAAACCTGGCTCTGGCGTGCTTGCGCCCAGTAGAGCCGCAAGAGACCAGGCAGGCAACAAGATCTAGAGAAAGGAAACGTTGGCCACATGCTTCTTCAGACGGCAGGCGGATACGGTTGGCTGGCTGCCCCACGCGTGCGTTGGGTTCAGCCTTCAGTCAACGATCCGATGCGATTACACATCCTCGAATGGCCCGGTAGCGGCCGGCCATTTGTGCTCCTACACGGCCTGGCCAGCAATGCGACGACCTGGTTGGCGGTCGCCGGCGCATTGGCTGCGCACGGCCAACGCGTCCTTGCGGTCGACCAACGCGGGCACGGACGCAGCGACAAGCCGAACGACGGCTATGACTTTGCTACAGTAGTTGCGGACCTTTCAGGGCTGCTCGACGTTTTGGAAATCGATGCACCGGTCGTTGTAGGGCAGTCTTGGGGTGGCAATGTCGTGCTCGCCTTCGGGGCGACCCATCGCCGGCGTGCGCATCGTCTGGTCTTTGTGGACGGCGGTTTCCTGGACCTGCAAGCACGGCCCGGCACGAGCTGGCAGCGCATTGCCACGGAGCTACGCCCGCCAGATCTGGCCGGCATGCCGCGTGCTCTGCTGGCCGAGCGCATTCGTTCATTCCACCCCGAATGGCCGGACGAAGGCATCGAGGCGACGCTGGGCAACTTTGAAGTGCTGGCAGATGGCACCGTGCGCCCGTGGCTGACACTCGAGCGGCACATGCACATCTTGCGCGCCCTGTGGGAGCAGCGCCCCACTGAACTGTACCCGCTGGTCGAACGCCCCGTGACCATTGCCGTAGCAGAGGATAGCAGTACCCCCGAATGGACTGCTGTCAAGCGCAGCCAAGTGGCGGCGGCGGCAGCGGGACTGCAGGCCGTACACGTGCACTGGTACGCCGACACCGCCCATGACATCCACGTTCATCGCCCGGCTGAACTGGCGGAACTCTTGTTGGAAGAGCCGACCACAGAGGGAGATCGTGCATGATAAGTGGACAGCCAGGAGCGATCGTTCTCCTTGGTTCGGGCGAGACGGCGCCGAACGCGCAAAAGATCTACCATCGGCTCTTCACACAGCTACAAGACGATGTGCGCGTGGCCATTTTGGAGACGCCTGCCGGCTTCGAACCCAACTCGGAGTACGTCGCCGAGCAGATTGCTGGGTATCTGCGCAAGCGGCTACAAAATTTTCGGCCCCATGTGACGGTCGTCCCGGCACGGCGGCGCGACGGCACACTGAGCACGGACAATCCAGCGCTGGTTGACGTCCTCTACGACGCCAACTTCCTGGTCATGGGACCGGGCAGCCCGACCTACACCGTGCGCCACCTGCAAGAGACGCGCGCGTGGCACGTGCTACGCGCCATGAATCGCCTGGGCACGACGCTCTTTTTCGCCAGTGCAGCGACCCTTGCGATGAGTCGCCGGACGCTACCCATTTACGAAATCTACAAGGTCGGCGAAGAATTGCACTGGAAAGCGGGGCTCGACCTCTTTGCCGATTTCGGTCTCTCGCTGATCTTCGTCTCACACTGGAACAACAACGACGGCGGCGACGTGCTGGATACGAGCCGCTGCTACTTGGGTCAGGAGCGCTTCGGGCGTCTTCTGGCCATGCTGCCCGAGGAGCCGGCACGGCGCATCGTGGGTATCGATGAGAATACGGCACTGGTGATCGAGCCGGGCACTGCGCGCTGCACAGTGCAGGGCGTGGGCAGTGTCACGGTGTGCCAGGGCGAATGGCAGGAGATTTTTACAGCGGGTACATCGTTTCCCCTTGAGGTACTCGGCGCTTTTCGCCTGCCGGAAGGTGCTGACGGCATACCGTCTGACCTCTGGCAAGCGATTGTCGACGGTGTGGCTGCATCACGCCGTCGGCGTCTGTCGTCGCGCGTGCCCGACGCGGAAGTCCTGGCGCTGGTGGAACAACGGGGCGAGGCGCGCCAGCGTAGAAACTGGGTCGAGTCCGACCGGCTACGCGAGGAGATTCGTGCCCTCGGCTGGCAGGTGCAGGACACGGCTGACGGCTCGCACCTGGAAGCTGCTGAGTAAGAGCGTGCGGTTCGCAGGAACGGCACTCAGTACCCCAGCACTTTGTCGACCCGGTTCGGCATCTTGCCGCCGTTGGCTGCAACCGTGAGCAACGCCGCCAGCTCCTGCAGGCGCCGCCCTTCGGCTGCTTCCAGCCATCCGCCACGGTGGGGGCTCATGACGACGTTATCGAGTTCGTGAAATGGGAAGCGAGAGGGGAGCGTGTGGCTGCGATCCTCCTCGCCGTGGGGGTAGGTATACCACACATCGATGCCTGCCCCGGCGAGGCGCCCCGATTGTAGCGCATGGTACAGTGCCTCCTCATCGATGACGGGACCGCGCCCCACGTTGACGACGATCGCTTGCTCCGGCAGCGCACCGAGCTGCGCTGCGCCGATCAGACCGACGGTCTGCGGGGTTTGCGGCAGCACGCAGATCAACACGTCGGTCTCGGGCAGGAGGCTGGCCAACTGGTCGGTGCTGAAGAGTTCCACGCCATCCGCAATCGGCGCCGGCGGCTTCTGCCGGCGCACGCCACGCACCTGCATGCCGAGTGCCTGGCACACGGGTGCGATCTGCCGGCCGATGGCGCCATAGCCCAGGATGAGCACACGCCGTCCAGAGAGCAGCAACGACGGAGCGCCCGTATAGCGCTGGCGCCAATCGCCCAGACGCAGCAGGCGGTCGAGCGGCACCACGAACTTGGCCGCTGCAAACATCAGCGCCAGTGCAAACTCAGCGGTCGCGACGTCATTGTAGTGCAGGTTGTGCAGGTCAATGGCTGGATATTGCTGCAGCAGATGCTGCATCTCCGGCGATACACCGGCGAAGGGCACAATCACGGCGCGCAAGGACGGACTGGCATCGAGCCACTCGGAGCTGGCGGCGCCGTGGACGAGAATATGGCAATCGGCCGGCTGGGCGTCGTCCGGCGCGGCCGTGATGCGGACAACCGGCGGCACCAGTGCGCGCAACTGGTCGACCCGCTGCGCCAGATCGGAAGGTGGGATATGGACCTTGAGGAACGTTGCGGTTTCTGCTGTCATCATAAGTCGCAATCATACCACGCAGTTGCACTCTCGGACACATACTTGTCCGAGAGCAGGATCGCGGTGTAGACTGCAGAAGACAATCCTCGTTTCTCTTGTCTTCGCTGGGAGGGATCACATGCAGACGCTGGGCATCGACATTGGCGGCAGCGGTATCAAGGGGGCACTGGTCGACGTTGAAAAGGGGGAGATGGTCACCGAGCGCCATCGCATTGCTACGCCACAACCCTCCACACCGCAGGCTGTTGCCGCAGTTGTCGCCGACATCGTCCGTCACTTTGACTACCAAGGGCCGATCGGGGTCACCTTTCCGGCCATTGTGCAGCGGGGTGTGACCAAGACAGCCGCCAACGTCGACAAGTCCTGGATCGACGCTCCAGCGCACAAAATCTTCTCTGAGGCGACGGGGCAACCTGTTCATGTGATCAACGATGCCGACGCGGCTGGCATTGCAGAGATGACCTTTGGCGCCGGGCGCGACGTGCAGATAGGCATCGTCATCATGCTCACCTTTGGTACGGGCATTGGGAGCGCAATTTTTCACGATCGAACGTTATTACCAAACACAGAATTCGGCCACGTTCCCATGCCCATGAAGGGCCTGATCGCAGAGCACTACTGTTCCGACCGGACGCGGCAAGAACAGGATCTGAAGTGGGGTGCATGGGGGACGCGAGTCGACCACTATCTGTCTTTGATGGAACTCCTCTTCTCGCCCGATGTGTTCATCATTGGGGGCGGTGTGAGCAAGAAGTTCGACAAATTCGCCCCGAAGCTGCGCTGCAAAGCAGACGTTGTCGTCGCGCAACTCCTGAACGAGGCAGGCATTGTTGGCGCTGCCATGTTTGCCTATGAGCAGGCGAAGCAGCTGGGATGAAGCAGGCGCCGTTCGACCAACAGGTCACTTTCCTCTACACGCGCGATCTGGCGGCGACGGCGCGCTTTTACGAGGAGGTGCTCGGTCTGGGGCTCGTGCTCGACCAGGGTACCTGTCGCATCTACCGGGTCAGCGCAGATGGTTTTCTTGGTTTCTGTGAGCGGGCTGAAGCGCCGGAACGCCCGGCCGGCCTGATCGTCACGCTGGTCACGGAGGATGTCGACGGGTGGCATGCGCGGCTCGTTGCGTGCGGCGTAGTCTTTGAAAAGGCGCCGGCCTTCAATCCAACGTACAACATCTACCACTGCTTCCTGCGCGACCCCAACGGCTATCTGTTGGAAATTCAGAGCTTTCGCGATGCAGCGTGGCCGCGTGGGCGATAGGGTGCACGGATCCCTTGCGTCACTTTGGGACAGAGATGCCGAGCCGCTTTGCCTCAGCCATGGCCCAAGCGGGGATAGCAGCCGGTGCCGCTTGCGGGGGCAGGCGCAGCGCCGCATCCGAACTGATATCGATGTGCATTTCGTTGCTCAATACATCGATGACGGTCTTGAGGACCTGGATGCGGGCAAAGTATTTGTCGTTGCCGGCAATGATCGTCCAGGGCGTGTGCGCCGTCGTCGTTTTGATGAGCATATCCTCGACAGCCTGTTCGTAGACAGACCACTTGTCCCGGTTGCGCCAGTCCTCGTCAGTCAGCTTCCAGGCCTTGTTGGGCCGGCTCTGGCGGTCCTCGAAGCGAAGCAGCTGTTCGTCCTTGCTGATGTGGATCCAGAACTTGAGAAAAATCGTACCGTCGTCGGCCAGTGTTCGCTCGAAACCGTTGATCTCTTCGTACGCAGCGATCCAGTGTGCCATGGGCGTCAAGCTGTTGACGCGCTCCACCAACACGCGGCCGTACCAACTCCGATCGAAAATGGCGATCTGCCCGTGGCGCGGGATGTTCATCCAGAAACGCCAGAGCCACGGCCTGCGCTGCTCATGTGTGCGCGGCGCCTGGGTGGCCAGCACCTTGTACCCGCGCGCGTCGAGTCGCTGGGTCAGCTGGCGGATGGTTGTCCCTTTGCCGGAAGCGTCCCAACCCTCAAAGACGATAATGACTGGCCGCTTCTGTTCGTAGATCAGTTCGGACAGGTCGAAGATGCGTTCGGGCTGTGCCTTCCGTACTGACTTATAGGCATTTTTCTTGAGAGACTGCGTGAGGTCGACTGTATCCAGCATGAGGAACTCCTGGCTAGAAAATGCAGGGAGAAGCAGTCTGATGGTGATGCCATCTGTTCCGTCTGTCAAGAATGGCGCAGGCACAAGGGTCTACTCCCTGTTTTGGGCAATATGACGATGGGATGTAGAAACCCGGATTTTCGGGCACCGTCTTTCCTTAGTTGACCTTCTCAAGCCGTTCGATCTGCAGCCAGCCGCTGCCCCATTCGTCTTGTAGCCAGCGCCCCCAGATGTGCAGAGGGGTCCAGGGTGTCGGATTGTTGATCGATCGCGGCGGGACGGCAGTCACGTAGTGGGTGCGATCGGCCAGAAAGAAGCCCTTGCCGCCAGTCCAACCAGGGAGACGAACACCCAGGAGCTGCACAGCCTGGCGCGGGCACGCTGCCACTGTGTCGAGCGCAACGCACTCAGCCGGCGCGTTCACCAGGTCGAGCGGATGGGTGCTGACCGGTTGGCCTAGGATGTGTTGCTCCCAGGCCAGGCGCTGCGCTGCGCTTTCCGCCTGTACCTGCTGCATGGCGAAGGCAAATGACATCTGCTGCATCGAGCGGCGCGCTGCGTGTGTGGCATCGTGGAGCAGGGCGGAGCGGCTGGCGCCCAGCCCATCGAGCGCACCACACTGGATGAGGTGGGACAGCTCCTTGGGCTGGAGCGATACACGCCGCACGAGATCGGCGAGGCCGGCAAATGATGCGCCGGTGCGCTCGTCGAGGATAGCCTGGATGGTTGTCTGGCGCACATCGCGCACCTGGTTCAGCCCCATGTAGAGCACGGGCTGAACGCCATCTGCCGGCTGCCGGGGCTCTAGCGCCAGTGAAAACTCGTGCCGGCTATGGTTCACATGGGGCGGGCGCACGGCCACGCCGAGGCGGCGCGCCTCAGCAATATAGGTAGAGGCATGGTGGTAACCGCCCCAGTTCGCCAGCCGAGCGCAAAGAAACGCAGCCGGCCAGTGTGCCCGCACATAGGCAGAGCGATAACTCACATCGGCGTAGGCAGTGGCATGGCCCTGGTTGAAGCCATAGCCGGCAAAGGGTTCGACCTGTTCCCACAGTGTGCGTGCCTGGGACTCGGTCATCGCAGGGCGGCCAGGCGCCGGGAGCAGGCAGCCCTGCACGAAGCGCTCGCGTATGGCCTCCATCTCGGCACCTTGGAACTTGCTCATGCCCTTGCGCAGGTGGTCGGCCTCTTCCCACGACAAGCCAGCGATTTCGCGCGCAATGCGCAGAATCTGTTCTTGGAAGATCAACACGCCCTTGGTGCGGCGCAGGATCGGCTCCAGCGCCGGATGCTGGTAGGTGACCGGTTCTTCACCCCGATAGCGGCGGATGAAATGCTGTGCCATGCCGCCCAATGCGGGTCCTGGCTTGAAAAAGGCATTGGCAATGGCAAGGTCCTGCACCGAGCGGGCTTTCAACTGGCGCAGGGTACGCTGTGCGCCGCTCGACTCACATTGAAAGACACCGATCGTGTCGCCGGCTTCGAGCATGTTGCCCGTCATCGCATCGTCGAAAGGGATGGTATCGACGCGAAAAGAAGGATCGTAGTGTGTGCGCACCATCTCGGCTGCGTCGGCTAGCACGGTCAGGGCGCGGATGCCCAGCAGGTCCATCTTGGGCAGGCCAATCGCCTCGACATCAGCGTGGTCGAACTGCGTAATGAGAAAGCCCTTGGGCGCCCACTGCACGGGTACGTAATCCGTCAGGGGAGCGGGCGTGATCACGACGCCGCCCGGGTGCACGCTCAGATGATCGGGCTGATGGAGGATACCGAACGCAGCGCGCACGACAGGGTGCAGCGTGCGATCCTCAACCTTTTCCAGTGCGCTGTCCAGCGTCTGGCGGGTGCGGCGGCGCGGGTCCGGGTGCCAGTCCTCAGGCAGGCGGCGCACCAGGCGTTCCATCGTGGCGTTGTCGAGGCCGTACGCTTTGGCCGTCTCGCGCAGAGCGGAGCGCAGGCGCAATGTGCTGATCGTGGCGACCAAGGCCACGCGATCCGCGCCATAGGTACGCCGAATGTATTCCAGCACTTCATCGCGGCGGATACTGCAAAAGTCGAGGTCGATGTCAGGCAGGCTGCTGCGCGCCGGATTGAGAAAACGCTCGAAGAGCAGGTCATGCGCGATCGGATCGACCGTAGTGATGCCAGCACAGTAGGCAACCAGCGAATTGGCAACGCTGCCGCGCGTCGAGACAGGGATGTCATGGCTGCGTGCAAAGCGCACTACGTCGGCCACCAGCAGGAAGAGGGGGGAGAAGCCGTGTGCGGCGATAGCGGCCAGTTCTTGGTCGAGCCGACGCAGCAGTGCGCCCTTGTGCGCCACAGCCTCAGCGCCGTAGCGTGCGTGCAATCCGTCATAGGCCTGGCGGGCAAGGGCAGTGTCGACCGTCTCGCCGCCGGGCAACTCGAGCACGGGCCAGATGGGCCGGCCATCGGGCAGGGCAGGACGGCACGCAGAGGCGATCTGTCGCGTGGCGTCCAGCGCGGCAGGAAACGCAGCAAACCGTGCCCCCAGCTCATCCGGCGCCGGCCAGTGCAGCTGGATGGACTGATCGCCGCCGTCGGGCAGTTCATCGGCTGTCAAATCCTCCAGGCGCTTGTTGCGCGCAATCGCAGCCAGCAAGCGCAGGCGCTGGCGATCTTCCGGCTCCAGGCAGAAGATCGGCTGCACGGCCACGGTGCCCAGCCCGAAGCGGGCCGCCAGGGCGCTCACCTCGTTGGCCATGGGCCGGTCCTGCTCACCGTGCATTTCCAGAGCAAGCCAGGCGCGCTCGCCAAAGACACCTGCCAGTTGGCTGACGGCACGGCCGGCCAGGCTTCGCTCGCTGCGGCGCAGGAGCCGGTCGATCCAGCCATTGCGCCCGCCGGACAGGCAGAAGAGGCCCTCATGATGGCACTTGAGTTCGTCCCAGGTCAGCCTGCCGTTGCGTGTACCGCGTTCAGGTGCAGCTTGCAACGTCGACGAGAGGCGACAGAGGGAGCGGTAGCCAGCTGCGCCAGCGGCAATCAGTGTGAGGGTACCTGGCGAGCCGTCTCCAGCAACGCCGGGTGGGGCTTCCACCAGAACCGACATGCCAATCAGTGGCTGCACACCAGCGTCAACAGATGCACGGTGAAATGCGACTGCCCCGTAGAGCACGTTGGTATCGGTCAAGGCGAGGTAGCTCAACCCCTCCTCAGCGGCGCGCGCTGCCAGCGCTGCGACGGGCGGTGTCGCGCCCAGTAACGTATACCACGAGTGAACGTTCAAGTGGACGATGCCGGACATCCCCACAACTCTCTGGCGGGCTGTTGGTCCAAAACAATCCCCAATCTCCGCTCTCCCGTCTCGGTAGAGATACGATGCGGGGAGAAGATTGGGGATTGCGAGGTTTGTAGTGGCTGTGGGCTGCTACTGCGTGACGACGACCTCGGTGCCAACATCGGCCCACTCAAACAGCGCCTTGGCTTCGGGCACGCGCAGGTTGACGCAGCCGTGGCTGACCGGCGTGCCGAAATGATCGTGCCAGTAGGCGCCATGGATGGCAAAGTCACCATCATAGTACAACGTCCACGGCACATCGGGCGTATCATAGTCGACGCCGCGCATGCGCGTCTTTTCGAACTTGAGATAGACTGCGAACGTGCCGGGCAGCGTATGAAAGCCGGGCTTACCGGTGCTCACGATCGTTTGGAAAACAGGGACATCCCCCTGCCAGGCAGTCAGTGACTGATCAGAAATATCGACGGCGATCCAGCGCTTGCCATCGGCCGGCGCATCGGTGCGGAAGACCACCGGCGCAGGTTCAGGCTTGGCCTTTTCTTCGCTGTCAGGCATGGCTTCGTCGCCTGCGGGGTCGGGCTTTTCGTCTGGGAACGGTGCACCGGCATTGGCGATCGTCACCGGGAGGAAACTTTCCTCATAGTTGAGCTTGCTGTGCACGACGCGCAGGCGCAGGATGTGGCGTCCGTTCGGATACCGAGTTGTATCCCACGTGAAGAAGTCTCCATCGGCGACAGGATTTTCGCCGAGCGCCAGGAAAGTGCCACGGTCAGGGTCGCCGTCGAGAATCAAGTCAGCCTGCCATTTGCGGAA
>CAIRNL010000613.1 GCA_903879975.1 uncultured Chloroflexota bacterium
CTGTGCTTGCCAGCGTGCTGGCACCCAGCCCCTTTGTCGCCTTCGGCCAGCGTGTCGTGGACGGCAGCGACCTGGCACGCATGGCCTTCGAAGGCGGCCGCATGTTCTGGGGCTACCAGGCAGCAAATCTGGCACACTATGGCATGGTGAGCCTGCTCACGGGACTGCTGGTCTGGTGGGGGGCGCGCAGCCGCTTCATCGCCCTGGCACTCATCGCCGTCACCCTGCTCGACCTCTTCCTGGCGCATGGCACTTTCAACCCGGCCAGCGATCCGCAGCTCTCGCCGCACAGCGCACAAGGAGTACCGCCTGCTGTCCGGTTCGTCAATCAACGCGAAGCAGGCGATGCCCTGCGCCCAGGTCGCGACGCGCAACCTTGGCGGTTCACGACCTTCAATGTGCCCGGTGAAAAGACCTTCAACGCCAATGTGGGCATGTACTACGGCTGGCAGGATATCCGCGGCTACGATTCTATTATCCCGCGCCAGTATGTGGCGTTGATGAATCGTATCCAGCCGCAAGACAACGAACTGCTCTACAATCGTATCGCCCCGCTTTACGCCCAGCAGGGGGGCGATGTGTACGCTGCGTTGGATAACCCGCTGCTCGATCTGCTCAACGTCAAGTACCTGCTGACGGAGCACGCTGTGCCCAATCCGACCTGGCAAGAAATCTACGCCGACGATGCCGTCCGCGTCTACGAAAATCGCGAGGTCATGCCACGCGTGCTGATCGTGCCCGAAGCGCGCGTCGTGCCGGCGCAGGAGCAGCCGCTGACAACGACCGACCTGCGCAGTGTCCTCTTTATCGAGGAGCCGCCAGGCGACGCCGGCGCGCGGGCGCCGGCCAGCCCGCAGCTGCGCGAGGCGCGTATCAGCCGCTACACGCCGAACGATGTCTTCGTCGATGTCAACCTCAGCGACCGGAGCTGGCTGCTGCTGAGCGACGCCTACTTCCCTGGCTGGAAGGCGTATGTCCGCCCCTTTGGCGCAGATGAGAGCCAGGAGACTGAACTCCCTATCTACCGGGCCAACAGCGCATTGCGCGCAGTCTACCTGCCGGCGGACGGCCAGTGGACGGTGCGCTTTGTCTACACACCGATGAGCTTCAAGGTCGGCATCTATGTCTCGTTCCTGGCTATGATGACGCTGCTCATGTTGCTGCTCTACTGGCTGTGGGGTCGCTATTACCGGCCCGAGATTGAGGAACACGATGTCAAGCGTGTAGCGAAGAATTCGCTCGTGCCGATGGGGCTGAGCCTCTTCAACAAGGCCATCGACTTCGCCTTTGCCATGCTCTACGTGCGCCTGTTAGGGCCGGCCGGCACGGGGGAGTGGTACTTCGTGGTCGCTATCTACGGGTTCTTCGAGATCATCAGCCGGTACGGCCTGGGGACGCTGATGACGCGCGACGTAGCGGCCGACCGCAACCAGTCCAGCCGCTACTTGACCAACGCGCTCTCACTGCGCACGCTGCTGTGGGCCATCTGTATACCGCTCATGGGGCTGGTCACCTTCGGGTACTGGACTGTGGGCAACCTCTGGCCCGACCTGCAGGCGATCAACGCGCAGGAGGTGCAGGCACTCATGCTGTTGGCACTGGCCATGCTCTTCGCCAACTACGCCGACGCGCTCAGCAGTATGTTCATGGCGTTTGAGAAGATGGAGTACCCGGCCGGCTTGACCAACGGGGTGGCCCTGCTCAAGGTTGCGCTCGGTGCCGCAGTACTCCTGCTCGGCTGGGGCTACGTAGGCCTGGCTGCGGTCTCGCTCTTCGTCAATATCCTGCAGGTGATCTGGCTCTACGCTCTCCTGCGGTCGACACTCTTCAGGCCGCAGTGGCGGTGGGACTGGCCCTTGCAGCGCTGGATGTTTGCCGTCAGCGGCCCTTTGATGATCAATCACCTGCTGGCCACCATCTTTTGGCGCATCGATATCTGGATTTTGCGCCCGCTGGCCGGCGCAGCCGCAGTCGGCCTCTACAGCATTGGCCTCAAGTACCTCGATGGGCTGAACATCATTCCCAGCATGTTCACCATGGCCATTTTCCCGCTCATGAGCCGCTTTGCGCGCGGCGCCAGCGGCAACCTGCAACGCTCGTATATCATCAGCCTGCGCCTGCTCACCCTGCTCAGCCTGCCCATTGCCATGGCCGTCACCTTTCTGGCCACACCGCTGGTCCAAATTGTCGGCGGCGCACAATATCTCAATATCCCAGGCGAGTTCCATGTCTTCGGCCAGACGATTCCCTACAGGGGAGGAGCTGATCTGGCTTTCCAGGTCATTATTTGGAGCATCCCCATCGGCTTCGTGAACAGTGTCACGCAGTACGTCCTGATTGCCGTCAATCAGCAGCACACACTGACGCGCGCATTCATCGCCGGTGTCGTCTTCAATGTCGTCGGCAATCTGATTCTTATCCCAAGCTTCGGCTATGTCGGCGCAGCGACAGCCACGATCCTGAGCGAGGCTGTTCTCCTGCTCCCTTTCTATCTCATCGTGCGCCGTCACGTCGGCGCCGTGTCGTGGCCGCGCATCTTTGCTGCGCCGGTGATCTCCGTGGCAGCAATGGGTGTCGTGACGTTTGTCCTGATCCGCATGGCGCTGAGCCCATGGCTGGCCGTGCCCATTGGACTGACCGTCTATGCCGCAATGCTCATTCTGACCGGCGCTTTCCGCGGCGACGATATGCAGCAGGTGCTCCGTGCGCTGCCGGTCGGCCCCCTCAAGCGTCTTTTGCCGGCAGTGGGCTGATGCGCTGCGGGCTCTTGTGGTACACTTCCCGCCATGTTCCGCATCACGCTGCAACTTGTGGCACTCGCCTTGGCCCTGGCTGCGGTGCGCCTTGTCACCGGTGCCGAAACGTTTGCGCCCTATCTGATCCGCGACGGGTTGCTGATCGCCGTGGTGGCCGCGTGGCTCTTTGCATGGAACGCTGGCGGCTGGCGCGCCACACCTGTGCTCCACTCGGTTGCCGCCTTGGCCGGCGTCGGCCAGCTCCTCTGGCTGACCGGGCTGGTTTGCCTGGTGGCCGGCGGCATCGGCGTCGGCTTTGATGGAGGTGGATTGCCCCATCTGATCGCCGCCCTCATCTGGGGGCTGGGGATGGTGCTGGTCGTTGCCGGCGCATGGTGGCCCGGCGCCCCGGCCAGCTACGACTTGCCTGCCTATCGCTGGGAAAAGGATGCCGACGGCCATTTCGTGCGCGTGGCTGCAGCCGATCCAGGCATGGCCGGCGATCCCCCCAGGACGATTGTCTCGCTGCGGCAGGGGGCGCTGGCGCTGCTCGCCGTGCTCGTGCTGGCGTTGCTGCTGCGGGTGTGGGACCTTGCCGGTTTACCGCCCGGCTGTGTGGACAGCGAGTGCATCAATGGCCTGCGTCTCGTCGACGGTCAGCCGCTCACTTTTTCCGCGCCGGCCGCATTCAACCTGTTTGAACACATTGCCCAGCTAGCCTACGCGGCCACCGGCGCCGGTGTGCTGAGCCTGCGCCTCACCGCCGCCGCAATGGGGCTGCTCACGGTCGTCTGCTTTGCGGGCGTGGCGCAGCGCTTGACTCGGCCAGCCTTTGTGGCGCCGGTGCTGCTGCTCATCGTACTGAGCCCATGGCACATCTGGGCGTCGCGTACCTCGGACGGCGGGGTGGAGACCGCGCTGTGGGTGACGCTTGCGCTCTGGCTTGGGCTGGAGGCGCTGGCGCACGCGAATCTGCGCTGGTGGGCGCCGGCCGGCCTAGCGCTGGGATTGCTCTTTGGCGGTGCGCCTTTGTTGCGCCCGGCTGTGCTGTTGTGGGGTGCAGCCATCCTCCTCCTGGGGGTGTGGGCTGGATACCGGCGCGGACGCCAGCAGCCGCTGCTGGCGCCGCTGGCTGGCGGGTTGGCCGGCGCACTGGGCATGGCGGCGCCGACCATCGTGGCGGGGCTGCGCAACGGCGTGCTCTTCCCAGCGCACAACACGGAGATCGCCTGGCTCGACAACGCCGTTACACTGGCAGGCGCTCTGCTGCGGCCGGACTTGACGTTGGATAACCCCTTTGCGGGGGCAGGCCTGCTTTCGATGCCCGCTGCTGCGCTGGCCATCGTGGGGCTGGGTGCGGTCGGGCGAAATGCGCGCCAGCCGGCGATGCTGTTGCTCGTGGCCGGGCTGTTGGCAATCGCAGGGGCTTTGCTGCCCGTTGACCTGACGATATTGCCCCCGGCGGAGCTGCTGCTTGCGCTGCTACCGCTCTTGTTGGCTGTGGCCGCGCTGGCGCTCGATCGCTCGTTGGCGGCGCTGGTGCAGGCGTGGAGCAGCGCCGTACGCCCAGCACAGCTCGTTGCCGCAGCCAGTTTCGCACTGCTGCTGGCCCTCGGTTTCGCTACCGTGCGGTTCGGTACGGAACTCAATGCACTGCAGGGTGGGGCGCAAGGTTCGCTAGAGGGCGACATGGCGCGCTACATTGCCGAGCAACTCACTGCCAGCTCCAACGCCCGGCAAACCTTTGTTGTCCCCTACAGCGTGCTGCGCCACCCTAGCCTGCGCCTACTGGCTGGCAACGCTGTCGCCGATGGGCGCATCGTACCGCTGGATGTTGCGGCAACGATGCCCTTTGCTGCGGCGCCCCCTGGCGACGTCATCTACCTCGTGCCGGCTGGCCAAAGCCAGCTTGCCGATCTCCTGCACCAGATCTACCCTGCAGCTACGATAGCGAGCGAAGTCTCTGCAGACGGGCAGCGCACGCTCTTCACCGCTCTCCATGTTGCCCAGGAAACTATTCTGGAAGGACAGGGGGTGCGGCTTCTGGTCTATCCAGGGAACGAGTCGCAAGGCGCCGATGTAGCTGCAGTCGATCAGGTCGTGCGGACGACAGCCTTTGATTGGCGAACCGCACCCCCCCTGCCGCCACCGTTTTTTGCAGAACTGTCTGCGTCGCTCCTGGTGCCGCAGGCTGGCCGCTATCTATTCTCAGCCGAGAATGGGCCGGGAGCCAACTTGATCCTGAAACTCGACGATCTGCTGGTACTCGACACGCTGCTTGGTGTCACAGAACAGAGTGTTACACTCGCCCAGGGCGTTTATCGGTTCGAAGTCAGCTACCGCAGCGGCGCTGCGCCTGCCGATCTGCGCATCCAATGGCAGCCGCTGGACAGTGCCCTTACCCCGCTTCCGGCGACAGCCTTTCACCTGCCTGTGCTTGCCAATGTCGGCCTGTTGGGTGACTACACAGAGGGCGAGCTGGCAGGGGGTATGCCGCTGGCGCAGCGCAAGGACCTGATCGTCGGACTGGATGCCGGCCTGCCCCAGCCGTACAACGTGCACTGGCAGGGCAAGCTGGGCATTGCGCGCGCCGGCGAATATCTGATCGGCACGATCTCCGACGGGCCGAATCGCCTGGCTGTCGACGGCGCCCTGATCGTCGATAGCCAGGCTGGGCCGGATGAAGAGGTGGCCGGCGCCTATGCCGAAGGGCTGATCTATCTGGATAAGGGCTGGCACGCCATCGACGTACAGTACGCGCCGCGCAGCGAAACACCCGAGTTTCGCATCCTCTGGCAACCGCCCGGCTCCAGCCCCGCCGAGCTCACCAGCTTCTACCTGGCACCGGTCACGGCGGACGTGAGCCTGGCGGATCGGCCGCCCCCGCCCCCGCCGTTGCTGGTCGATCCCATGCTGGGCAACGACGAATTTGCGCTGACGCGCCCGGCCAGTAGCTGGCAGCCCAGCGTGCGCAGCCCAGCCTCCGGCCTGGCAGCCCTGCCGCTGGAAACCGTGTGGACCGCGGGCAGCGGCTGCGGCGCCGGCCAGACGCAATTCGACGCGCCGCACGGCCTGGTCTTTGACGGCGCCGGCGGCC
>CAIRNL010000614.1 GCA_903879975.1 uncultured Chloroflexota bacterium
GCAGACCACCTGCCTACGCTGGCCGATGATGGCTTCCGCGCCGACAATCTGGCCTGGTGCAGCGAGCCGCTGCGCATGGTGGTGGGTGGCAATGGGGCGAACACCGCCTTTGCGCTGGGCCGGCTGGGCGCGCCGGTGCGTCTCTTCAGCGCGATCGGGAACGACACGCTGGGCGATCTGATGGCCGCTTGGCTGGGGCGCGCTGGCGTCGATCTGAGCCTGCTGCGCCGGCGCGACGACGCTGCAACCTCGACGAGTACGGTGATCACGGATGCGGCCTGGCACCAGATCGCTTTTCACCACGCCGGCGCCTATGCGACGACCACATTCGCCGATCTGCCTGCGGGTTGGGATCTGGCGCTGGGCGCCCTGCTGATCACGAGTGTCCCGCTGCTCTCTGGTCTGCGCGGCGACGGCTACGCCATGTTGTTACGCGCTGCCCGCGCCCAGGGTGCAATCACCGTCATGGATATCGGCCCGGCCATCGGCCAGGTTGCCACGCTGGCGGAGTTGCAGCCACTGCTGCCCAGGGTCGATTATCTGTTGGGCAACGAGCACGAGTTTGCCACCTTTGGCGCCGCAACGCTGGATCAGGCGGTGGCAGCGTCCCTGGCCGGTGGAGTCGGGCATGTCATCGTCAAGCGCGGCCGGATCGGAGCCAGCATCTACACGCCGGCGGGGATGACGGACATACCCGCGCTGCGCGTGGCCGTGCGCCAGACGGTGGGTGCCGGCGACGCCTTCGATGCCGGGCTGCTGTGGGCGCTCTCCCATGGGCTGGGCGTCGGCGATGCCGTGCGCTGGGCACATGCGACGGCCGCCTGCGTGGTCATGGCGACGGAGGGTGTGCTGGCCGCGCCCGATCGGGCGCAGGTGGAAGCACTCCTGGCCAGCTTCTCCGGATCACTTTCTTGACCTGCCACGAGGGACGAGCAAGGAACCACTGCGGGCGGCACAACCTTTGGCAGCGTGCGCTGGCCACGATACGATGCGTGGCCGGCAACCTGTCAGCTGCGCGCAATCCATTCAGCCAACCTGCAAACGGTGAGGGAGTCTCATGAAAACTCTGCTGGAAAAGTTGCACCTTCAGCCGACCAACGCCGGTGTGTGCGTCGGACCGGGCGCGTGGATCGAAAGCAGCGCGCCCCCCATCACTTCCTATGACCCGACCCATGGCGAGCCGATCGCCGCAGTCATCCCGGCAGACGCAGCTGCCTACGATACGGCGGTGCTGGCTGCGCGCCAGGCCTTTTCTACGTGGCGCAGTGTGCCGGCGCCCAAGCGCGGTGAGGTGGTGCGCGATCTGGGCGCTGTTCTGCGCGACTACCGCGAACCGCTGGGCGAGTTGGTGTCGTTGGAGATGGGCAAAATCCGTGTCGAGGGCATCGGCGAAGTACAAGAGATGATCGACATCTGTGACTTTGCCGTCGGCCTTGCACGCCAGCTCTACGGGCTGACGATGCATTCGGAACGACCAGGACACCGCATGTATGAACAATGGCATCCGCTGGGGCCGATCGCGATCATCACGGCGTTCAACTTCCCTGTGGCGGTCTGGTCATGGAACGCGGCGATTGCAGCCGTGTGTGGCGACACGATGATCTGGAAGCCCAGCGAGCTGACACCGTTGTGCGGTGTTGCGCTGCAACATCTCGCCAATCGGGTCATGGCCGACCATGGGATCACGGGGATTTTCAATCTGGCCGTAGGCGCGGGCGACCTTGGCCAGCTCATGGCCGAGGATCAGCGGCTGCCGCTCGTCTCCTTCACGGGTTCGATTCCCACGGGGCGGCGTGTGGCGCAGACGGTAGCGGCGCGCCTCGGCCGTTCGCTGCTGGAGTTGGGCGGCAACAACGCCATCATCGTCTCCGACAAGGCCGACCTGGACCTGGCCGTGCGTGCGATCGTCTTCGGCGCAGTCGGTACGGCAGGCCAGCGCTGCACGAGCACGCGGCGGATCATCGCCCATGAGGCGATTGTCGACGCCCTCACCGACCGGCTGGTCAACGCCTACCGGCAGGTGCCGATCGGCGACCCGCTCCAGCCCGGAACGCTCATGGGGCCGCTGGCGACGAGCCGAGCCGTAGCAGCCATGCAGCGCGCCGTCGAGCGTGCTGTCAGTGACGGCGGCACCGTGCTGACCGGTGGGGTCACACGGCCAGACATTGGCCCGCAGTTCGTCGAGCCGACCATTCTCCGTATGCCCCGGCAGACCGCCATCGTGCAGGAGGAAACCTTCGCGCCCATTCTTTATGTAATGTCGTACTCGGCGTTAGAGGATGCCATCGCCCTGCACAACGGCGTGACACAGGGACTCTCGTCCGCCATCTTCACGGACAGTGTGCGCGAGGCAGAGACGTTCCTGGCTGCGCCAGGGTCTGATTGCGGCATTGCCAATGTGAATATCGGCACATCGGGGGCAGAGATCGGCGGCGCGTTCGGCGGTGAAAAGGAAACCGGCGGCGGCCGCGAGTCAGGATCAGACGCGTGGAAAGCGTACATGCGCCGCCAGACGAACACAATCAACTGGTCGAAGGAACTGCCCTTGGCGCAGGGAATTGAGTTTGGCGGTTGATCCGGGAAAAGAGGGCCAGTGCGCTGGGGAGGGGGGGAGTCCCCGCAGCCCACTGGAGATCGTCTCGATCTGGGCCGTTCTGCCCACAGCCCGCCCGCCTAAGCAGCGAGGCGGGCAACTTCTACTACATCCCCGCTGCGCGCCGACGCGTAGATTGCCAGCATGCTGCGTAGGAAATTGTGCGAGTCAGCCAGGCTGATGACTGGGGCGGCCCCGTCGAGCACACAGGCCTCCATGGCCTGGACCTCGCACAGGTAGGGATCGATGGCGGGCGTTACGACAGTCTCAGTGGAGCCGTCCAACCGTGTGAGCGTCATCACGCTTTCCCGGCCAAAGAGACCCGGCTTCCAGGGCTCTGCGATCTGCAGCATCGCCTGATCGCCGACCAGGTAGGCGGCTTCACGGAAGGGGGTGCGAAAGCCTGACGAGATTTGCGCCACCGCGCCGCTGGCAAAGACCAGCTGGGCGCGCATGGCCACATCGACGCCGCTTTCGCCGACGATCTGCTGTGCCCACACTTTCACGGGTGCACCTTGCCCCGCCGCCAGGACCGCCAGGCTGTTGGGATAGACGCCGACGTCCCAGGCTGCCCCGCCCGTCAGATCTGAGCGAAGGCGCACATTCTCGGCGCGTTCGGGTGGCAGGTGGAAATTGAACCAACTGTTGATCAATTGCAGCTTGCCAAGGCGGCCGGAGCGCACCATTTCCAACGCAAGCCGTGTCTGCGGATGGTGCAGGTACATGAAGGCCTCGAAGAGAGTCACGCCACTCGCGCGCACAGCGGCTGCGACGCGGTCGAATTCGGCCAGCGAAACGACCAGCGGCTTCTCGCACAGCACGTGCTTGCCGGCCTGTGCCGCCTTGACCGCCCATGTAGCGTGCATGCCATTGGGCAGCGACAGATAGATTGCGTCGACTTCGGGATCGGCCAGCAGCGCCTCGTAGCTGCCATGGGCCTTGGGAATGTCGTGACGACCGGCATAGGCCTTGGCGCGTTCCAGGTCGCGGCTG
Organism: uncultured Chloroflexota bacterium; assembly: GCA_903879975.1. Taxonomy (GTDB): domain Bacteria; phylum Chloroflexota; class Anaerolineae; order Caldilineales; family Caldilineaceae; genus Caldilinea. Next base: position 3,587 of record CAIRNL010000614.1, read on the forward strand.
GCGACGGCCACCAGCTCGCTGCGCGCGGATTTTTGCAGCGGGCCGACGAGTGCCTTGTTGATGTTGGCCGTGGAGAGCAACCCCCACCGTACAGTCTGACTCATGCGAGGCTCCTTTCTGGATGGATGTGGGCGGGAAATCTGATCTAAATCATAGCACAAAGCGCGGCATTCGCTACTGGGCACGCGCATCCATCCGGTGAGTGCGCATGCCCGGCGCCGGGGACGTTCCTGGCGGCCCATCCGGTACAGCATGCCGGGTTGCAGGAGACGGTCTGACACTTTATACTCTTGGAAACGTCAGAACAGTGGGTGGACGACCCTGATGGGCAAGGTTTGGGCCGGCAAGGAGCGCAATTTTCGCAGATGCAATCTGTCATGAACACAGCCGTCGACGAATTCCTCAGCGCGCTGCGGCCACAGGTGGCCGGCGATCTGCGCACCGATCTCTACACGCGTACGCTCTACAGCACGGATGCCAGCCTCTACCAGGTGATGCCCTACGGTGTGCTCTTCCCGCGCCATGCCGACGACATGCAGGCCGCCCTGGAAGCGGCGGCAAAGCACCGTGTGCCGATTCTGCCCCGTGCGGGTGGAAGCAGCCTGGCCGGGCAGACCGTGAACACGGCTCTGGTGCTCGACACATCGCGCTGGCTCGACAGCATTCTCGAGATCAACGTGGAGGAGCGGTGGGTGCGCGTGCAGCCAGGCATCGTGCTCGACAAGCTCAATCGTACGCTCCAGCCGCACGGCCTGCAATTCGGTCCCGACCCAGCCTCGAGCAACCGTGCCTGCCTGGGGGGAATCGTCTCCAACAACGCCACCGGCAGCCACTCGATCGTCTATGGCATGACGGCCGATCATGTGCTGGAGATGCAGGTGCTGCTCGACGACGGTTCACCGGCCCACTTTCGCCCGCTGAATGAGGAGGAACTGCGCCAGCAGCGGGAGAGACATGGGCGCGAAGGCGACATTTACCGCGCGCTCTGCTCCCTGACCGGCGACGAAGCCAACCGCCAGCTCATTCGCTCCGGCACGCCCAGGCATTGGCGGCGGTGCGGCGGCTACAATCTGGCGCGTTTCATCCATGACGGCACCATCGACCACTACCTCCCACAGGACGGCCGCTTCAACCTGGCCAATCTGATCTGCGGCGCCGAAGGTACGCTGGCCGCCATTACTGAATTGAAATTGAAGCTGGTCGAACGCCCCCAGTTGACTGTGCTGGCCATCGTTGAATTCCCCAGCTTGCTGGCGTCGCTTGAAGCCGTGCCGGCCATTCTGGAAACGCAGCCCACGGCAATCGAGTTGATCGATGATCTGAGCATGCGCATGTCTGCGGAGAACCGCGATGCGGCGCGCCTGGTCAAATCGTTTCTCCAAGGCAGCCCGTTCTGCATCCTTGCCGTCGAATACCAGGGGGACAGCGAGGCGGCACTCCGCAGCCAGATTGGGCGCCTGATCGCCCGGACACCTGGGCTGACGCTGACCCCTCTGTTTGACCCAAAACTCCAGGCCAACGTCTGGGCAGTGCGCAAGATCGGCCTTGGCCTGCTCATGAGCATGCGTAGCGACTGGAAGCCGATCCCCTTCATCGAGGATACGGCGGTGCCCCCCCAGCATCTGGCCGAGTATATTCCCAAGATCGAGGCTTTCTGCACCGAACTTGGCACGCAAATGACCTACTACGCCCATGCCTCGTCGGGTTGTTTGCATATCCGGCCCCTGCTCAACATCAAGCAAGGCGCCGAAATTGACAAGATGCGCGCCATCAGCCTCTTTGTGGCCGACCTGCTGGGTGACTACGGCGGTGCGCTGTCGAGCGAGCACGGGGACGGCCGTGTGCGCAGTTGGCTGGCGGAGCGATTCTATGGCCCGCAGCTATACGGGCTCTTCCGAGCGGTCAAAGCTGCGTTCGATCCGCACAATATCCTGAACCCAGGCAATATTGTGGATGCGCCGCCGCTGGATCGCGACTTGCGCGTCGGACCGGGCTACGCGCCGATCCCGCTGGATACGGCGCTGGACTGGCCGTCCGGCTTTGCTGCCGAGATCGAGATGTGCAACGGCGCCGGTGTCTGTCGCAAGCTCACCACAGGTGCGATGTGCCCCAGTTTCATGGCCACGCGCGAGGAAGAGCACAGCACGCGCGGCCGGGCCAACCTGCTGCGCGCAGCGCTCTCCGGGCGGCTGCCGGCGTCGGAACTGACGAGTCCCCGTATGTTCCAGGCGATGGAGCTCTGTGTGGGGTGCAAGGCGTGCAAGTCCGAATGTCCGTCGTCGGTGGATATGGCGCGCATCAAGACGGAGTTCCTGGCGCACTACTATGCCGAGCACCCGCACCGCCTGCGCGACCACCTGTTTGCCAATATCGACCCGTTGAGCCGGCTCGCCTCCGGCTGGCGTGCGCCGCTGGCGAACTGGGGACTGTCGCTGGGAGTGACCCGCTACGCCCTCGATCGCTGGTTCGGCATTGCGAAGACCCGGACGCTACCCCATTTCAGCCGCAGGCCGGTGACGGCGCAGCAGCGGCGCAGAGGGGCGCTGGACCCTGCCCGGCCGTCTCCCCTCCTTTTTGTCGACACCTACAACGCCTATTCCTACCCGCACGTGGCAGAGGCTGCGCTTGCGGTGCTGGAAGCCGCGGGATATGGGGTCGAGATTGCGCCCGTCAGCGATGCGGGGCGACCGGCGCTCTCCAAGGGGATGATCGACCTGGCGCGCCGCAAGGCACGGCAAGTAGTCGCTGCGCTCCATCCGTATGCAGCCGGCGGCCACCCCATTGTCTTCCTGGAGCCGAGCGATTGGTCGGCAGTTGTGGACGACTATACGGCCCTGCTGCCCGACGACCCGCAGCTATCGGCTGTAGCAGCTGCCAGTGTGACCTTCGAGCAGTTTGTCGCGGACTGCGCGGCAGCGGGTGACCTGCGCCTCTGCTTCGCTGCAGAACCGTGCGCTGCCCTGCTCCACGGCCACTGCCACCAGAAGGCGCTGCTGGGCACAAAGCCGGCTGTGCAGGCGCTGGCGGTGGCCGGCTACACTGTGCGCGAAATTGACAGCACGTGCTGCGGCATGGCTGGGGCCTTTGGCTATGAGGCAGAGCACGTTGAGGTGTCGCTCAAAATGGCGGAGCATGGTCTGGCGCCCGCCGTGCGCGCCGCAGATGCCGAGACCGTGATCGTGGCGGCCGGGGTCAGCTGCCGCCAGCAAATCTCCGCTGCTACTGGGCGACATGCCCTACATCCTGCCGAAGCGCTGGCGATGCGTCTCAGGCGCGCGCCCGAACGCCCGGCGGCTTGAGCGTCTATTTCGATCGATCTTTCCTGTAGGCTTCAGGCGGCGGTGGCCGAGGTATAATAGGCGGCGCATTCCTGCTCGCGGCCGCGTACAATGCGCTTGCCCTGCAGCGCACCAAAGTGTGCCGTCACCACTGTCCACTGGCCCGCACCATCGTGATCGTCGCGGTAGATCACGACCCAATCATGCGTTGTGCCCAGCTCGTGGGCGCGTGCCGTGTTGGAATAGAGCACCGTGTAGTGATTGGCGCCGCGCTCGGTGTGCAGAATCGGCAGCCAGGCCTGGCCGGTAGGGTTGAAGCGACGCGGGGCGATCCTGGGCAGGCGATCGGCCTGCGCCTGTGTGCGGTATTCGCGGTCGAGGCCCAGCAATTCTTCTACCGCCGGCTGCGCTGTATCCGGCTGCGGCTGGAGTCTGTGCGGTGGCGGTGGCCGGCGACGCAGCCTTCCGGCCAGAGAGTCGCGCACGCCGCGCAACCGCCCGCGCCCTATGCCTTCCACCTGCGCGAGACGGCCATCATAGGCCGCCGCTTCCAGCTCGGCCAACGTCTCTACGCCCAGTTGTTCGTGAATACGGCTGGCCAGCTTGGGGCCGATTCCTGGCACAGTGGCCAGGACGCGCTCCGGGCTGGTTTCGCCGCGCAGTTGTTCGAGCAAATTGATCTTGCCGGTATGGATCAACTGCTCGATCGAACGCGAAATGGACTCGCCGATGTTGGGCAGGCGCCGTAACCCCTCGATCCCTTCACGCTCCAATCGCACAGAGGCCGGTTCGCCCAGGTTGCGCAGTGTCTGTGCCGCTTCACGATAGGCACGCACGCGAAAGGGATTGGCGCCCTGCGCATCCAGCAGTTCTGCGATGTTCTCCAAAGCCACCGCAAGCGCTTCATTGGTCGGCGGCACCGGTTGCTCCAAGGCGTTTTCCTTTGCTCAGAACGTAGACAAGGGCTTTCGACCCACAAACACCCCGTACCCCATATTCGACATGACATCGATTGGGAACCTGAACTGTTCCTTGATGGCGTTGCGCACCGCCGGCTTCGTCCCATACAGGCGCAATGCACGACCCCACGCACGCACGATCCAGCGCCAGCCAACCCAGTGGATACGATCCCTGACTTCCCTGCTCACATCCACGGGATGGATATGCGCCGTTTCTTCGGCCAGGCCCGATGCCTCCCACAGCGCCTGCCAGCCAGACTTGGTCAGCAGTGCCTGTTGCGTGCCGAGGATAGCGCTCACCTGCCCCTCAAACGCCGAGATGGCTTCTGACAGCCAGAACATTTCGTTGATGCCGACGTAGCCGCCGGGCACGGTCACCCGCTTGCACTCGTCGATGGCGCGCGGTTTGTCGCCCACGAAGTTGAGGACGGACTCGCAGAAGACGATATCGAATTGATCAGAGGCAAAAGGCATGGCGAGTAAATCGGCCACGACCAGATCGATATGGCCTGCTACACCTTCCTCCCAGGCGCGCTGCTGTGACCACGAGACCATCTGGGGGGAACGGTCGATGGCGACGACACGACAACCAAATTTGCGCGCAAGATAGGTAGACGCAACGCCGATTCCGCACCCGACGTTGAGAACCCGTGACGCCGTATCGATGTGACAAAGGGCGAGCAGTTCATCGGTTGCGGGATAGCCGCCAGGATGCTTGGTGATCCCGACTTCAGCTTGCATGTCGAGGAAACCGGCACGTTCTTGAGTGCCATGTGTCAGGGGCATGGTCTGACCTCCCTTCGACACTCGTCACGAGTCAGGCGTGAAGTAGATTGTTCTCCTTTTCAGGATAGCACAATTCAACACGCTTGTGCGCGGTTCACTCTGGGAGCGCAGTACCCCGCATCAGCCACGGCATACCCCACCCCGCACGGTCACCGGCGTCATTGCCTGCAGCTCCAGGATCGGTGACCAGGATCAGGGTGACTGCCTGGCCCCGATAGTCGTCGAGCGGCACGAATGCCTGCTGCCAGTCGCGGTCGGCGGGGTTGGTCGGTGTGACATGGCGCGACCACAATGTCCGCTCGTGATCCGCATCCCGCACCTTGACCACGAAGGTGACGCCGTCGCCCCCCCAATCCCACGCCTGCGGATCGAGCGCCGGGCTCAGCCAGAGAAACGATCGCTCGGTGGGCACTGCCAGCGGCAGCGCGATTTCGACCGGCGCGTGGGCAAAGAGTACCTGCCGCGTATCTCCGCTCTGCGGCATGGTGAATTCAGTCAACGCCACGCGTTCGCAGCCGGTCGGTTCGGAGCAGATGGGCGTGGTGGGGGTAATGGTGGCCTGCGCAAGTGTGGCAGTGAGGTCTTGCAGCTGGTAGCGCGCGTAGTATTTGCGTTCAGCCGAATTCGGCCGCACGAATGTGTATGTGTAGTTGACGCCGATCCAGGAAACGGAGAACAGTGCGGCAAAGAGCAGGGCCGACGCCAAGATCTGGCGCAGTGTGGCTGCTGCACGTGGCGTGGGCGCCTGGTCCAGCAGCTGGAACCAGGCATAGACACCCCACAAAGCGAGCGGCGGCCCGGCAATCGCAAAGAGATCCCAGTCGCGTTGGCGGGCCAGGTCATTCTGAAACGCGAAGAAGTAAAAGAGCATGCCAGCTGTTGCCGTGGCCAGGAGCAGAAAAGGGCGCTCGCAGCGCAGCGCCGGCCGCGTCAATCCCCATACCCCAGCACCGATCCACAGGGGCCACAAGGGCGCCACGAGCCAAAGATTCTGCAGCGCGTCGGCCAGTTGGCCTGGCGCCATTGCCTGGGCCGGCGTCCAGAAGAGTTGCGGATCGCCGGCAAAGCCACCCTCTGTGCTGGGCCAGGGCACCTGCAACGCCCAGAACGCAGCCATCGTCAGCAGCGGCACGACAGCCCCGCCGGCAACCAACGTCGCCACCTGGCGCGGCCAGACTCTGCGCTGCAGCACGATCAGGAGCGCAGGCAGGGCAAACGCGGCCTGTGGATGAAAGCTCACAGCGGCGCCGCCGGCCACGGCAACCGCCCACAGCGCCACATGGCCGGTGAGGTACCCCAGCGCCAGCACGATCGTTGCGAAGGCGAGCGCCGTCGACCCGCTGTAGTTTTCCACGTGACCAAACCAGAGGAGGCTCGTCCCGCTGGCGAGCAGTGCGGTGTAGTGCGCAAGCCTGCGCAGCGTGCCGCCGGGGAGCCAGGACACAACGGCCCCTGTCGCCAGCACGAAGCCCCCCCCCGCTGCGACGCTGATCAGTGCAATCGCCAGATCGGGGCCAGCCCCCAGCGGCCGCAACAGCCCGCTCACACCATATTCGAGCAGGCTGTTGAGTGGTTCCTTCCACAC
>CAIRNL010000615.1 GCA_903879975.1 uncultured Chloroflexota bacterium
CTTTGTGCTGGGACAGAGTGAGGAGCAGAGTGGGATAGCCCGCCGACAGCTGCTGATTGTCGATCCGCCGGAGGACATTGCTGAGCGATTCCGGCTGGAAGATGACGTCGCTGTGATCTACACGGGCGGTCCGGTGTGCGCTGCGCTGCCCCAGGTCGAATTGGCGCCTGGCGGCACGGCTCACGTGCGTGTTGGAGAGCACTTCCTCGATGTCTATGCCCAGCAAGTGGGTGCAGTCCTCTACCTGCCGGCAGTTGGGGTTTTGATGAGTGGCGACTATGCCAGTGATGCGTTACCACCCCGTATTCTGCCTGGCTCTGACGGGAGCGAGGAGTTAGGGACCCTGCGCCTGCTGGCTCGGCTGATCAAGAGCGACAACTTTCAGTTGTGCGTGCCGCGCGTCGGCGCGACTGTGCGCGAGAAACCGGCCGTGATGGAACGGCTGGCTGCCGACGTGGCTTATCTCCATGGTCTCCGCCGTGTCATTCCGGGGCTCATCCGACGCGGCGAACCATTGGAGACGATCGAGATCGTGGCAGAGTCCCTGCTGCCCACTGCCTGGAACTCAGAGGAAGGGCGTCGCGTCCACGATGCGAACGTCCAGGCATTGACCGGCATCTTCGAAGATGGGCTGGTGGAGTGACGGGAGACCCTGCGCAGTCGAGTTGGTGTGGGGTCAAGTGAAGAGAGTGCCTTGTTCCGACCGTTCGGGATAGGTCATGCGCATGTGGGCATAGGCTGCGCGCGTGGCAACCCGTCCGCGCGGTGTGCGGTCGAGAAAGCCCAGTTGAAGCAGGTAAGGTTCCACCACATCCATAATGGTGTCCGACTCCTCGCTGATGCTGGCGGCAAGGGTGTCAAGTCCGACAGGTCCGCCGCTAAACTTGACGATGATCGCGTCCAACACGCGGCGATCCAGGTCATCCAGCCCCAGGTCATCGATTTCCAGCAAACTCAGCGCTTCTTCGGCGACGGCAGCGTCAACAATTCCGTTGGCGCGTACCTGAGCATAGTCGCGCAGGCGGCGCAGCATGCGCAGGGCAACACGCGGCGTCCCACGTGCGCGACGGGCGATGGCGTGTGCACCCGCTGGCTCAACCCTGGTCTCCAGCAAACGCGCTGCGCGTATAACGATCTCCTGAATCGCGGCTGGCTCATAGAAATCGAAGCGCTCCACGACGCCAAAGCGTGCGCGGAGGGGTGACGTCATCAGTGCCAGGCGCGTGGTAGCGCCAATAACGGTGAACTTGGGCAGGCTCAACTGAATGTTGCGAGCGCCTGGCCCGCTGCCCACGACGATATTGAGCGAAAAGTCCTCCATGGCCGGGTAGAGGATTTCCTCGACCGCTCGTCCCAGGCGGTGGATCTCATCAATGAAAAGCACGTCCCCTTTGCGCAGGTTGGTGAGAATCGCTGCCAGATCGCCGGCTTTCTCAATAGCAGGTCCGGCAGTCACTTTGAAATTGGCACTCATCTCGTAGGCGAGGATATGCGAGAGAGTGGTCTTGCCCAGTCCCGGCGGGCCATAGAGCAGGACATGGTCGAGGGCGTCGCCACGCTGGCGCGCGGCCTCGACCAAAATCTGCATCTTATCGCGCAGCCGCTCCTGGCCGATCATTTCCTGGAGCGAGCGCGGGCGCAGGGCGTGGTCGACCTGCTGGTCGCCACTCTGTGCTGCGCCGCTGATGGTGCGTTCAGCCGGCTGGCGTTTAATCGGCGATTGGTCGCCGACCGTGCGTTCGTCTGTCATCCTTGCACCAAGTCGTTCATTTGTTCTAGCATTGAAGTGATTATACCAAAGCAGGGCTTGAACAGGAAGCAGGCGGGTCACAAAGAAAATATGCCAAATCGGTCTTGACCTTTGATCTAAAAACTGCTATAAACCTGTACACCTGATTAGCCAATGGGCAATTTCCCATTTCGGATCAGAAGTCTGGCGCCATCCTGCAAGACAAATCGATTATTTGGTTCCTGCTTCGTAAGGCCGAATCAGGAACGGACTTATGCGGAAGGACACTCATGACCACAAAGACAACCGCCCAGTTCATTGCCATGGAACGCAAGAAACTGCTGGAAGAACAAAAACAGGTCTTAGAAGAACTCACCCATCTGCGTGAATTCATGCAGGCAGAGGTCGACGTCGAGCCAGACGAGGGTGACACTGAGATTTTTGAACGCGAGAAGAATGCAGCGTTGATTGTCGTGCTGGAACGTCGTCTGCAGGATATCGAGACGGCGCTCAAGTCGATGGAGAAAGGTGAGTATGGCATCTGCTCGCGCTGTGGCAGGCCGATTGAGACCGAGCGACTTGAGGTCAAGCCTGACGCCACCATGTGTCTGAACTGCCAGCGCGAAGTAGAGCGATTGAGCCGTCGCAACCGCCCGCAGCGCCAGATCGACTGGTAGGCGAATCTATGGCAAAGAATGTCTTTGTTTCGTCCCATCCCTTAGCGCGCCACAAACTCACCCTGCTGCGCCGCCGCGAGACCGAGCCCAAGAAATTTCGTGAGGTTCTTGGCGAGTTGGCGTCGATGCTTGCCTACGAGGCGACTGCCGACCTGGCCACGCGCCCGCTTGCCATCGAAACGCCGTTGACGGCAACGGAGGGAGCGGTCATGGCGGAAAAGGTAGGGTTGGTGCCGATTCTGCGTGCCGGACTGGGCATGGTCGAGGGGACATGGCGCCTTCTACCGCAGGCCGAGGTCTGGCATCTGGGCCTCTATCGCGACGAGCGCACCCTACAGCCGGTCTCCTACTACAACAAGCTGCCCGTGGCTCCCACAGTGGAGCTTTGCCTTGTGCTCGATCCCATGCTGGCTACCGGCGGCTCTGCCATCGCAGCGGTCGATGTGCTGAAGCAGTGGGGCGTTGCGCGTATCAAATTTGTCGGGCTGCTAGGGGCACCCGAGGGCATTGCTGCGCTGCACGAGCGCCATCCTGACGTGGCAATCCACGTGGCTGCAATCGATGAGCGGCTGACTGGGGCGGGCGATGTATTTCCCTCCGGCTATATCTGGCCGGGGTTGGGCGATGCCGGCGACCGCCAATTCGGAACTGCGTGATGGCCGCACAAACACGGGCATAGACACCTAGAAAGGCCGTCCTGCCGACGGCCTTTTCGATCGGCGGCGGCTGCAAGCCAGCCTATTCATCAGCATCGCTGGCGCGGCTAGTGCGTGCTGTGCGCTCGAACTTGCGCATCATTGCAAACAGCAGGTCCACTTCACTGACCTGCAACTTCGCACGGTAGGCGATCTGGCGCAAGGAACGCATCACCACTGCTGGATTGTAGCGGAAAAAGCCGGCTTCACGCAGCGCACTCTCCGTTGCTGCGCAAAGGCGCTCGAGGTGCGCCTGCTCAGCCACAGTCACTATTGCCAATGGATCAGGTGGGGCGACGCCTACCGTGGCCATCCGCGCTTCGTACAGAAACAACAACACCGACTGGGCCAGGTTCAGCGCCGGATAGTCAGGATTCGAGGGCAGACTGGCAACCAGGTGACAGCGGCTCAATGCGATGCGGTTGAGCCCGTCTGCTTCGGGGCCGAAGAGCAGAGCAATGCGTTGAGTCACAGAACGGCGTGCGAGTTCGGCAGCCAGATGACGGATGTCTCCAGTTGTGCGGATTCCCCGATGGTCGATAGCAGCCGTGCCGACCACGAAGTGCCTATCGGCCAGTGCCTCTTCCAAGTCCGCATACACCGCAATGCGTTCCACCAAGTCCTCGCAGTGGTGGGCGACACGCAACAAATCGCTGGCAGCGTAGGGAACCGGCTGCACAAGGCGTAGCCGGTCGAAACCCATATTTTTCATGGCGCGCACTACGGCACCGATATTGGCCGGGTCTTCCGGACGATACAGAACGACCACTATCCCGCTCATTGGCGCCATCTATCTGCGTACCGTGCATAGCGGCGCTGCCCGGCGGCTGGAAACCGGGCGGCGGCGTTACGTGCGCTGCTGTTCACGGACATCGCCATGGAAATGCGGTGAGACACCGCCCCCGATCACGCGCCTGCTCCAGCCTGGGCCAGATGCCACGCATCCTGCTACGGATGCGCCATCACCGGTTCGACCAGCGGCGCCCCGCAGTGCGCGCAGAACTTGTGCTGGGGTGCGGTGCGGCTACCGCATTCGGTGCAGAAGCGTGGCGCCTCTTCACCGGCGCCGTTGGCGACGACCGTCTGCGCAGGTGGGGCAGGCGTCATACGGCGGCGGCTAGCAATCTCGGCCTCCATGCCAGCGTCCTCGATCGAAGCCTGGGTACTTCCTTCCGGTTTGAGCATGCGCCGCTTCTGGATTTCGTCTTCCAGGGTGGCATCGAGGCCGGCACTTTCCGGTGCGACCTGTTCGATCTGCTGCAAGATCGCCACTGCCTGGCGGCGCAGTCGCTCATCGAAGCGCCGGTAATCCTCACCGTCAAGCTTACCGACGCGATAATCGAACTCCAGTTCCTTGATCTGAGCAAGCACCTGCTCTTTGCGCAGGAGCAGTTCCGTGAGCCGGTCATCTTCCACCAGCACAGCCGTTGGTCCCTTCTTGAGCAACGGCCACATGACGGCCACGATCGCAACGCCGGAGATCAGCAGCGCGATGACAATTCCTATCCACAACATGAAGGTATC
>CAIRNL010000616.1 GCA_903879975.1 uncultured Chloroflexota bacterium
AAGAGCTGCTGGATGCGCGCCGGCGCCGGCGTACGCCGCCAGGCCGGGAACGCCTCCGCAGCAATGCGCGCAGCCTCGTCCACCTCGGCCACGGGCGACATCGGCACACTGGCCAGCACCTCAGCCGTAGCCGGATTGGCGACATCCAGAAAACGCTCGGCCGCCGACTCGCGCCATTCGCCGCGCACATAGTTCATCAGCTTCTGGGACATATTCGCTCCCTCTTTCCGCAGTACCGTACAGGGAACTGCTCGTTTTCACAGCCATCCACAGCCGCTTCTCGCGCGAGCGATGTCCCCATGGAACCCCCCGCAACGTCGCACAGCAATCATTCCAAAAAATATCGCTCCAGCTTACGCTTCTCCTCGTACTCCTCACGCACCGCCCGCACGGAGTCCAGCTCGCTCACCTCCGCCACCGCCACATCCCACCAGCTTTCATAGCCAGGGACACTGTGCAGCCGGTCGTTCTTGATGACAACGACCGTCGTACGGTCGGCTGCCTTGGCCGCCTGGAGCGCCTCCACATAGTCGGCCCGTGTCACACACTCGATCACGTCGGCGCCCAGACTGCGGGCGTTCATGGCAAAATCGATCTGCAAAGGCCGTACGGCGTCCCCAGCCGAGTCACCCACCAGCATACCGTTTTGCGGCTCGATGAAGCGCGTGCCGAAACCATCCATACCCAGCGCGCGGCTGAGTGAACCGATACTCTTGAAGCCGCCGTTGTCCCAGATCAGCACAATCAACTTGACGCCTTCCTGCACCGCAGTGACCAACTCCGACGAAAGCATCAGCCATGTGCCGTCGCCGACGATGACGAAGACCTCGCGCTCGGGGGCCGCCATCTTGGCGCCCAGCCCGCCGGCAATCTCATAGCCCATGCAACTGTTGCCGTACTCCAAATGGAAATTCTTGGGATGCGTCGCTCGCCACAGCTTGTGCAGATCACCAGGCATGGAACCTGCCGCATTCAGCATGATCGCCTCCGCCCCGCAGACCTCGTTGATGACACCGATCAATTCGCCCTGGCTCGGCCGCGGGCTGAGCCGGATATCATAGATGCGCTGCACCTCGCGATCCCATTCGTCGTGCAGACGCTGCGCCATGGCGCGGTAGGCGCTGTCCACCCCGTAGCCCGCCAGCAACTCCCCCAGCTCTGCCAGCGCCTCGCGCGCGTCGCCGACCACGGCCAGCCCATGATGCTTGCCCGCGTCGAACTCCGTAACATTGATGTTGACAAAGCGCACATCGGGGTTCTGCCACGCAGTCTTGGAGGCCGTGGTGAAATCGCTGTAGCGCGTGCCGATACCGATGACCAGATCGGCCTCCTTGGCAATACGGTTGGCAGCCAGCGTGCCGGTCGCACCGATAGCGCCGAGATTCAGCGGGTGGTCCCAGCGCAGACTGCCCTTGCCGGCCATAGTCTCGCCCACGGGGATGCCGGTCGCCTCGACGAACGCCCGCAACACTTCAGTCGCCTCGCCGTAGATGACACCGCCCCCCGCCACAATCATCGGTTTTTGAGCGGCTCGAATCATCTCGGCTGCAGCCTGCAGGCTAGCCCGGTCGGCGCGATTGCGCATCACGTGCCAGACGCGCCTGCGCAAAAACGCGACCGGGTAATCGTAGGCCTCCGCCTGCACATCCTGTGGCAGCGCCAGCGTCACCGCGCCGGTCTCGCTGGCGCTAGTCAACACGCGCATCGCTTCAGGCAGCGCAGTAATCAACTGATCGGGCCGATTGACACGGTCCCAATACCGGCTCACCGGCCTGAAACAGTCGTTCACCGAGAAATCCTGGCTCTGGGCCGACTCGAGTTGCTGGAGCACGGGCGCCACATTGCGCCGCGCATAGAGGTCGCCCGGCAGAAGCAGCACAGGCAGTCGGTTGATCGTCGCTGTCGCCGCACCCGTAATCATATTGGTCGCACCCGGCCCAATCGAGCTGACACAGGCAAAAGTCTGCATACGATTCTTGACCTTGGCATAGGCCGTGGCCGCATGCACAGCGCCCTGCTCGTTGCGCACCTGATAATAACGGAAATCCGGATTCTCCAGCAGCGCTTCCCCCACGCCGGCCACACAACCGTGGCCGAAAATCCCGAAACAACCCGCAAAGAAACGGCTTTCCTCGCCGTCCCGCTCGACAAACTGATTTTTGAGGAATCGAATGAGTGCTTGCGCCATCGTCAGGCGCACAGTTGCAGGGGTCACGCGTCCAAGCTCCTTTTATGAGAAGCAGATTTCTAGCAAGCCGGCTACTCGGACCGAAAGTCGAGACCGGACACAGCCGCGCCGCCTGCTCCGTGCGCCGCCGCTGCAGCATAGAGCGTTGCATGGCAGCCTCGCCCCTGGCGGAGAGAGCGCCGGCGATCCGCAACACTCGACACCCCATCGTGGGGCAACCCGTCCATCACCCCATCGTGGGGCAACCCATCCCTCACCCCATCGTGGGGCAACCCATCCCTCACCCCATCGTGGGGCAACCCGTCCATCACCCCATCGTGGGGCAACCCGTCCATCACCCCATCGTGGGGCAACCCGTCCATCACCCCATCGTGGGGCAACCCGTCCATCCTCAATCGCCAGCC
>CAIRNL010000617.1 GCA_903879975.1 uncultured Chloroflexota bacterium
CTTCAGCAGCAGGGGATGGGCCAATAGGGGCAGGTCTGGAATCTGCTCGAGCGCAATTTCTACGGTGAAAAACCGGCGAACGAAGAGCGTACCTTCGGCGCTGTTGCCGGCATGGTCCAGAGCTTTGGCGATAATTGAGACGCCCGGCATGGCGTGGCGCCTGTTGAATGGTGGCCTGTAGTCGCCGATGTGGGCTATATCCGCCACACGCGATGCGCAAGTGGGCCGGTCGTGGCAGCCTGCACGTGACGGTTGCCCAGTGGTTTTACGCCCGCTGGCGCGCAAATCAGCGGCCAGGGGAGGAACGCCGAATATCGCAGCCAGACCCATTGCCGGTTGGCTGCCACTGCGTCCTAGGGTCGAGGAAGTCCGGAGATAGAAGGAAAAGCATTTTCATGAACGAACCCAACTTGATTCCCCAGCCCGCGGCGCGCCCACGCAGCAACCGCCGCGCTATCGTGATCGGGGTTGTCTCGCTTCTGATCGCCGCTGCGATCTTTGTTGTGGGCTTCGGCGCCGGTTTTGGCGCCAGCCAGCTCAACCTGCCTTCGACCGCGGCCGGCCAGGACGACGGCACCGTGGATCGCCTGCGTGAGCGCTTCCCCGTCTTCTGGGAAGCGATGGACATTCTCTACCGTGATTTCTACGGCGAATTGCCAGAGCCGGACAACGCAACCTATGCCGCGATTCGGGGCGTGCTCGGCCAGTTTGACGACCCGAATACCTCCTTCATGTCGCCGGACGAGGCTGAGTTCTTCCGCACCAATCTGCAGGGCAGTTTCGAAGGGATCGGCGCGCGCGTGGACTGGGACCCGAACTTCAACACCGTGCGCGTCGTGGAACCTTTTGAGAACCAGCCGGCGTGGAAAGCCGGTGTCGAGCGCGACGATCTCATCACGCACGTTGACGGTGAGGAGATCGTCGGCACGGACCTGACCTCGGCTATCGAGAAGATTCGCGGCCCCAAGGGGACGACGGTGGTGCTCACGATTGTGCGGCTGGCCACCGATGAGACGATCGACATCGAAGTCGTGCGCGATCGCATCGAGATTCCCACCATCGAGACCGACACCGTGGGGGGGAACCTGGCGTACATCAAGCTCAATACCTTCAATGAGAATGCGTCCGATCTGGTGCGCCAGGCCGTAGAAGAGGCGCTGGCCAAGAATCCGGACGGTCTCATCTTCGATCTGCGCGGCAACCCGGGCGGGCTGTTGCGCCAGGCGGTCGAGGTCAGCAGCATTTTCCTGGGCAAGGACCAGACTGTGCTCATCGAACGCTTTGCCGACGGCAAGGAAGACATCTACAAGACTGAGGGCGAGCCCTTGGTGACCGACCTGCCCATGGTTGTGCTGGTCAACGAGGGCAGCGCCAGTGCCAGCGAAATTGTTGCCGGTGCCATCCAGGACTTGAAGCGCGGCCAGTTGGTAGGCGCCAAGACTTTCGGCAAAGGGAGCGTTCAACTGCCGCAGACACTGAGCGACGGCTCGATTTTGCGTGTGACCATTGCGCGCTGGTACACGCCCGACGATCGCACCATCGATGGTGAGGGGTTGGAGCCGGATGTCGTGGTCGAAATCACCGATGGCGAGCGCGAGGAACAAAAAGACCCGCAACTTGACAAGGCTATCGAACTCCTGGGCGGCGAGATCGAACCGCTGCCCGTGCAATAGGACGGCAGACGACCGGTGAGCATAGGAACGGACAATCAACGCGGGCCGCGGACGGTCGCCACCAACCGCAAGGCCCGCCATGAATATTTCATCGAGGAGAGCTACGAGGCAGGCATCGTGCTGACGGGCACCGAGATCAAGTCGGTGCGTGCGGGCCGCGTCAGCCTGCAGGATGGCTTTGTGCTGGTCAGGAATGGCGAAGCGTGGCTGCTCAACGTGCACATCGCCCACTACGAGCAGGGTAATCGTTTCAACCATGAAGAACGCCGCGAGCGCAAGTTGCTGCTCAATCGCCGCGAAATCAACGCATTGCACGAAGCAGCCACGCGCCGCGGCTTCACCATTGTGCCACTGCGTGTCTACATCAACGAACGTGGCCGTGCCAAGGTCGAGATCGGTGTCGCACGCGGCAAGCAACTTCACGACAAACGCGACTCCATAGCCAAGCGCGACTCGGAGCGCGATCTGCGGCGTGCCATCAAGGGCGAGTGGTAGTGCCGACTGACATGGACGTGGCGTCGCCCGCGCTCGACCTGCCGCACGGCCCGCTGCCCCTGCCTGCTTTTCTACCGGACGCAACCCTCGGCGTGGTGCGGGCCGTCGACAGCGGCGACCTGGCGGATGTGGGCGTGACGGCGCTGGTCATGAATCTCTTCCACCTCATGCAGCAGCCGGGTTCCTCCACTGTCCAGGCGCTGGGTGGCCTGCACGCCATGAGCGGCTGGTCAGGACCGATTCTGACCGACTCAGGTGGGTTCCAGGCGTACTCGCTCATTCGGGAGCAGCCGAAGCTGGGTACGCTGACTGACAACGGCATTCTTCTGCGGCCGGAAGGGGCAGATCGAAAGCTGCACCTGACGCCGGAAAAGTGCGTACAGCTGCAGATGAGCTATGGTGCCGACATGATCATGTGCCTCGACGACTGCACGCATGTCGACGATCCGCCCGATGTGCAGGAACTGTCGGTGCAGCGCACGGTGGCCTGGGCCAGGCGCTGCCGGATCGAATTTGACCGGCTGTCGGCACAGAGGAAGGTTGCCGACCACACGCCGCAACTCTTCGCCGTAGTGCAGGGCGGCGGTTCGGCGGAACTACGCAAGGCGTGCGCCGGGGCATTGCTCGAGATCGGTTTTGACGGCTACGGCTACGGCGGCTGGCCGCTCGACGCCGACGGCAACCTGGTGCACGAGATGCTCGATCTGACGCGCCGCCTGATCCCCGCCGAGTTTCCGCTGCACGCACTGGGTGTGGGCCATCCGGTCAACGTTGCGGCTGGGGTTGCCCTGGGCTACGCCACCTTCGACAGCGCGCTGCCGACACGCGACGCACGACGGGGCCGGCTGTATACGTTCACCGGCACGCCCGGCGTAGGCAGCGGCTGGTTCCGCTTCCTCTATGTCACCGACGACAAGTATATCAAGGATGTGCGGCCGGTGGACGAGAGCTGTGACTGTCCCACCTGCCGGCGCTACAGCCGTGGCTATTTGCGCCACCTCTACCGTGCCAACGAAGCTGCGTTCCAACGGCTGGCAACGTTGCATAATCTGCGTTTCATGGTGCGGCTCATGGCTGCGCTGCGAGCGGTACTGCCCGGCCAGAAGGAACTGATCCATGACGCCGGCTGACCCCTCGCCGGCGGCGATCGACGAGGTGGTGGCGGCTGTACAACAGGGAGCCAAGTATACGTCGGTAGATGTCGCGCTGATCGCTGCACTGGCGATCCAGGAACTGGCCAAGGGACGCAGTCCCAGGGAGGCAGTCAAGGAGGTCAAGAGCCGGCTGCATCAGAGCGTCGCGGCCTATTACGCGGGTCGCCCCGACTTTAGCGCCTGGCGTGATCTGCTGGTGCAGGCGAGTAGCCTCGAGCAACTGCGCACGGCCTGTTGTGCAATCATGGCGATGCACCACTCCACCCGCGAGCGGCTGCCGAGCCTCGACACCTTCTATGCTACCGTGCTGGGCGATCTGAGTGGCGTGGAGACGGTGCTCGATCTGGGGTGCGGGCTGAACCCACTGGCCCTGCCGTGGATGGGGCTTCCGGCGACGGCCGCCTATCTGGCCTGTGACGTCGACCATGCACAGATGGAGTTCCTTGACTGGTGGTTTGACTTCCAGCAGCAGCCCGGGCGCTCCTTTGTCTGGAATCTGCTCGACGGTGCTCCGCAGTTCCCCGCTTCGGTCGACATCGCGTTTCTGCTCAAAATCGTGCCTTGCCTGGAACAACAGGATCGACGTATGGCGGAGCGGCTGTTGGATAATCTGGCTGCGCGCGTGCTCGTCGTTTCGTTCCCGGCTCAGAGCCTGGGCGGACGGCGCAAAGGGATGGTCGATACCTACACGCGGCGCATGGATGAATTGGCGGCGGGCCGGCGATGGCACATTGCGCGCTTTGATTTCCCTAGCGAAGTGGTCTTCCGCGTGTACACGGAGCCAGCAGATGGGCGATGAGCGCTCGCCGGTTGCCGCCCTACGCAGCCTGGCTGACCAACCTGCAGCAGCAGCGAAACTAGCTGCAGCCATCATCCAGGACAACCATACCAGGGATGTCTTGACTGCGGCGCTCCAGGTGCTCGCCGAGTATCCGAGCGATGAGGCGCGGCCGGCGTTGCGCTCTCTCTACACCCGTGCCGGCCGTGAGAAGGGCAGGCACGACCAGGGCGGCTATCTGCGCGCGGCGATTCTCAAGGCGTTGCAGCAGGTCGCCCGCCGCGAGGATGAGGAGCTGCTGATTCAGGCCTGCGAGACGTACGAGTACTGGCCGCCCGATTTTGCCGAAGACGCTGTGTTGATTCGATCAGCCGGCCTGGTGGCCCTGGCTGATCTGGACGATGAGACGGCCCGCTACCAGGCGGCGCGCATTTTGGTAGATCCGTTGACGGCACGTATGACGGGTGAGCCGGCGGTCACTGCCGTGCGCGTCCTCGGCGCGCTGGGCGAGACACTGCCCCTGTACGCGCTCGTCTGCCAGAATGCGCCCCCCGTGGAAGGGCTGGCTACCTGCCTGCCCGAAGTGACAGCGGAGTGTCTGCGCCAGTTGACAGGGCTGCCTGCGGCTGTCGTGGAGCATCTGCTCGATCGATATGCTGAGACGACCTCGTCGATCCTGTGTATGGGGCTGTTCGATCTGCTGCTCAACCACTGCGCAGGGCCGCTGGGGCGGCCATATCTGGCCCGTTTTCTACGGGATACCGCCGACATGGACCTCTACCGGTATCTGGTCATGTCGATTGTCGTGGCAGGGCACGACGAACTGCTCGACGATCTGCGCCGTACAGCCTACCGCGAGCAGCGGCGTGCCCAGCGCCAGATTCTGCTGGAAGCTGCCACAATCCTGTCGCACCGGCCGGAGTTCGCCGAACTGGCCGAGCATCTAGGTCGCCCGGCAAAGTGACAGGTGCGGCAAGCTACCCGGTACCCGCCTGCTCGCCCCCGTGCTGCCAATCGACGGCCGTGAGCAACGGCCCGTAGAGATCGTCGTCGAGCGAGACGGCCAGATCGACCAATTCCTCAGGACTTGGGTCACGCTCCTGAAACATCACGAAAGGCAGATCGGATAGGCGCACCAGCGGCGTCTGCTCGTTCCCTTCGCCCATGACGAGGACGGCTGCTGCCGCCAGCGCGTCGGCGATATTGGCCTGTGTCATGCGCAGCGGGCGGCCGAAGAGATCGGGCGTGCCGCGGTAGTCGTGCAGGGCAGCAAAGCCACTGTGAGCCACGCTGAAGCCCGTCACACCCCAGCGCAAGGGCAGCGGGCGGCTGTCGGTAATGATGACGCCGGCCCGCCTGAGCAAGAAACGCTGGCAGAGATAGGCGCGAATATCATTGGCTGTCTGCTGGGGATCGCTCGGCCACAGGACATGGTGCCCGTCGCTGTTCGACTCGTCGATGCCTGCCCATGGCATGAGTGCGGATCCCTTGATGGTGAGATAGACAGCATAGCGGCTCACTGTGGTGGGCAGGTACAGGTCTGCTTCCTGCACGACGAGTTTCGCCTTGCTTGCCGCTTCCAACGGCACGGCGCGTCCCTCGCACAGGGCGACAATCTTGGAGGAGACCGCCAATATGTCGCCGTCGTGAAATTCGTGGAGGGCAATGTCGAGAATCGGACGGATACCGTGATCCTGCACCGTGATGACGGACGTCTTGATCGATTGGAGCTGCATAGTCCTGCTTTCAGTCTGGTTGGCATGAAACGTTGTTCGGGAACGCCCTACCTGCGATGAACGCCCTGGCAATGATACAATGATGTTCATCTGCGCACGCATTGGGCGTGCTGCGCAATGGTTTGAATCACAGCAGCGAAGCAAAGGCCTAGGGATGGTAACACAGACGATATCGCCGCGCCGGGCGTGGATTCTGGCGGCGCGACCGAAGACACTGCCGGCGGCGCTTGCGCCGGTCGTGGTGGGTACGGCATTGGCCTGGGTGGATGGCAGCTTTGCCCTGCTGCCGGCGCTGGCGGCCGCAGCCGGCGCGCTCCTCCTGCAGATTCTGAGCAATTTTGCCAATGACTACTCGGATTTTTTCCGCGGTGCGGACACGCCCGACCGTCTTGGCCCAGTGCGTGTGACCAGCGCGGGCCTCATCCCGCCGGCTCTCCTGCGCAGAGGCATCATTGCCGTCATCGCCCTGGCGTTGCTCATTGGCCTCTATCTGGTCTGGATCGGCGGCTGGCCGATCGTGCTGATCGGCGTGGCCGCAATCGTGGCGGCGTTGGCCTACACAGGCGGGCCGTTCCCGTTCGGTTACTATGGGCTGGGCGAGCTATTCGTTTTTCTCTTCTTCGGCGTGATTGCCGTGTGTGGAACTTACTATGTACAGACGCTGACGCTCACGATTCCGCTGGTGACGGCCTCGGCGGCGGTGGGCGCGCTGATCACGGCGATTTTGGTCGTCAACAATTACCGCGATCTGGAGACCGACCGGCGCGCCGGCAAGCGCACTCTGGCGGTGCGCTTGGGGCGCCGCGGCACGCAGATCGAATATGCTCTGCTCTTCGGGGCGGCGTTTGCCGTGCCGCCGATACTGTGGCTAGGTATGCAGAGGACGCCGCTGGTCATGGCCTCGTGGCTGACCCTGCCGCTGGCGGTCGGACTCGTGCGCACGCTGCGGGCAGCGACCGATGGCCCGACACTCAACAGGACCCTGGCGGGCACGGCCCAGC
The DNA here is from genome assembly GCA_903879975.1 of uncultured Chloroflexota bacterium. GTDB lineage: Bacteria > Chloroflexota > Anaerolineae > Caldilineales > Caldilineaceae > Caldilinea. Next base: position 6,838 of record CAIRNL010000617.1, read on the forward strand.
TCGGTCTCTTCTTCAGCCTGCTGCTGTCACTGGGCATCGTCCTGGGGACTTATTTCGCATAGACGGTGTGGCGGCTCACGCTGCCGCCCAAATAACCATCCTTTTACCCAAGGAGCATCGGCCATGAAACCGCAGCTGAAAATCCTCATGATTACCTCAGAGTGCGTTCCTTATGCCAAAACGGGCGGTCTGGCCGACGTCGTCGGTGCGCTGCCTCAGGTCTTGCAACGCATGGGGCACGAGGTGATCGTCGTCATGCCGCGTTACGGCAGTATCGACGGCGCGCGCTACGGGTTGCGCCGCTTCTGGGATTCCATGGGTGTGTGGATGGGCGATCAGCTGGAATGGTGCGCAGTTGACAGTGCCGACAACGACGGTGTGCCGACCTACTTTATCGAGTTCAATCAGTATTTTGAACGGACTGGACTCTACCACGATGCTGAATTCAATGACTATTGGGACAACCCGCGGCGTTTTGCTTTCCTCACGCGGGCTGGCTTGCAGCTGAGCCATGATCTGGGCTTTGCCCCAGACATCGTGCACGTGCACGACTGGCAGTCGGCGCTGGCTTCGGCCTATCTGAAAATCTGGCATTGGAACGACCCGATCCTGGGGGGCGCAGCCAGCGTGCTGACGATCCATAACATCGCCTACCAGGGCAAATACAGCGCCTCGAATTTTGAGTATATCGGCTTGCAGTGGGGCAACTTCACGCCAGACAAGTTCGAGGATTATGGTGCCGTGAATTTCCTCAAGGGCGGGATTGTCTACGCCGATGTCGTCAATACGGTCAGCCCTACCTACGCTGCCGAGACGCGCACGCCGGCACTCGGCTATGGCCTGGCGCCCTACCTCAACGACAAGGGCACCGATTATGTGGGGATTCTCAACGGTGTCGACTATACCCAATGGAACCCGGCCGTAGATCGGCTGATTCCGGCCCAGTACAGCCCGGATCATATGGCTGGCAAGGCTGTGTGCAAGGCGGCACTCCAACATCGCTTTGGCCTGGACGCCGATCCGGATGTGCCGATTGTGGGGGTGGTCAGCCGGCTGGTAGCACAGAAGGGTCTCGACCTGCTGGCGAGTGCGGTCGAGGAGATCCTCCATGACATGGCTGTGCAGTTTGTGATCCTGGGATCGGGAGACAAGGGCTTGGAGAGGTATTATGGCGGCCTGCCGGGCCGCTATCCGGGCCGGGTCGGCGTCTATATCGGCTATAGCAACGAGATCGCCCACTGGATTGAGGCCGGCGCCGACTTCTTCATTATGCCGTCGATCTATGAACCGTGCGGTTTGAACCAGATTTACTCACTCAAGTATGGCACCTTGCCCATTGTACGCGCGACAGGGGGACTGGACGACACGGTCATCCAGTACGATGAAGCGACCGGGAATGGAACCGGTTTCAAATTCTGGGAGCCTAGCGCCAGCGCCATCTACTTTACGACCGGCTGGGCTGTCAGCACCTACTTTGACCGTCGCGCGCACATCGACAAGATGGTGCAGACGGCGATGCACATCGATTACTCGTGGGAACGGAGCGCTGACCAGTATCTTGCCCTGTATGCGCGGGCGATTGAAAAGAAAGCGCGTCTGTAGAGGTCGTCGGTGCCGGTAAAAGGAACGGCAGCGAGGGGCATCCCCTCGCTGCCGCCGCTGGGAAGTACTCCAGCCGATAGATTCTGTTCAGCCGCGCCTGAACAGCCCTGCAATGAACAGAATGACGACAGCGCCCACCAGGCCCGTGATAATCGAGCCAATCCATCCCCAACTCTGCAGGAAGGTAATGTTCAACTGGCCAAAGAGCCAACTGCCCAAGAGTCCACCGACCACGCCGATAATGATGTTGCCCAAAAGGCCGAACCCGCCGCCGCGCATCAGGTTGCCGGCAAGCCAACCGGCAATGCCGCCGATCACCACTGCACCCAACAATCCCCACAGATCCATCCGATTGCTCCTTTCTGCGCTGTTGTATCCGCCACACGAACAGTCTTCGCCTGGCAATTCATTGTAGATCGGTTTCTCCCAGTGCGCTACCTCGTTTTGTATGACAGCGCCTGCCGCCTGCTCTGGGCGATGTCATTTTCGTAGGTCATCGCCTCTCGCGTGACAGGGTACGGGAAGGAATACCTTCCGACGTATGTCTCGACCAGGAAGCACACACTCCGTGCCATGCTGGCGGGTCCTGGCGCTGCTGGCATACAATGGCGCGTATCGGCCAGGTCGTTCGAAAATCCATTGCCCAGTGATATACTCCTTCTTGCGGCCCGACGGCTCTGCAGCGAGACGAAGCAGCGATGGCAGGCGCTCGATGATTCGAATCAACCAACTCGTCCTGATCGTGTTTGCCCTCCTGGCAGCGGGCTGCCAGGCTGTGGTGCCACCTTCGGCACAGGACACGCCGAGGGCCCGGTCTGCCTACCCGGTTGCCCTGGAGACGGCCGAGTGTCCCTTCCGTCTGCCGGGCGAGGAGGAAG
>CAIRNL010000618.1 GCA_903879975.1 uncultured Chloroflexota bacterium
ACGGTGACCGGGCGCGTCAAAAATGTGGGGCCGGAAGAAGCTGTGCAGGTGCAGATCGTGTTGACGGCGTATGATTCGCTGGGGCGTGTGGTGGCGACGCGCAAGATCGAGCCAGACTACACTGTGGTGCCGCGCGGCGGTGAGACAACCTTTACGGCGTTGCTGGCGCCTGCCGGCGGGCCTGTCGAGCGGGTCGTGGCTGAGGCGCAGGGGCGGCGTATTTCGGCGGCGCAACCATGATGGGCTGTGGGCATTTCCTGCCTGGCAGTGAAATAGGCCGATTGGCTGCCCTGCAGCTGTCGAGCGTGCTCCTTTTTGACATAACAGCAGGATGAACAAAATAACTTTGGGTTGAGTGATGTGAAAATGCGCAGTCTATTTGCCGGTTTGATGCTCGTGATTGTGATGGGAGTGATGGCAGGATGCGGGCGTAGCGCCTCGGCTGGCGAGGGAACGCAGCAGCGGGCCGTTGAGGCAGCGCCCTTCACCGATCTGACCGATACCGGGAGTGCCAGTCGGCCGGTCGCCCCGTTCAAGGCACCCTCGTTTCACGAGGAAGGGGCTCTGCAGATTTTGCCTAGCCGTTTGGTTGTGCCGTCGATCGATCTCGATATCCCTGTTATCGAACTGGGCTGGAGCAGCAAGAAGGATGAAGCTGGCGCCGTCTTCAGCGAGTGGGATGTCGCTGACTACGCAGCAGGCTGGCACAAGAACAGCTCATTACCCAGCGAGCCAGGGAATATCGTTTTGAGCGGCCATAACAACGTTCGTGGTGCAGTCTTCCGTGAGCTCGATCAGCTCAAGCGCGGCGACGAACTCAAGCTCTATGCCGGAGGCAGGGAACATCTCTATAAAGTCGAGGAAGTGCTGATCGTGCCGGAGGAATCTGCCACGAAGGAGCAGCGCCTTGACAACTTGCGCTACATCGAGGAGACCCGGGATGACCGTCTGACGCTCGTCTCCTGCTGGCCACGCAACGACAATACGCATCGCATCATCGTCGTCGCCAAGCCGGAGAGATCAGCCAGCGTGCAGTGAGCCGGCGCTGCGCGACGCCTCGCTGCGCGGCAGGAAGAGCGTCATCAGCACTGCGTCCTCACCGTTGTCCTGGTAATACTTTTTGCGCAGCCCGACGGTCACGAAGCCCAGCTTTTTGTACAACTCCTGCGCGGCGTGGTTGCCGGCGCGAACTTCCAGCGTAATGTCGTGGGCGCCCCCTGCGCAGGCACGTCCGATCATCTGTTCCAGCAGGAACTGGCCCAGGTGTTGGCGCCGATAGTCGGGATGCGTGGCGATGGTGACAATGTGCGCTTCGTCGCCGGTGAGCCAGTAGCCGGCGTAGGCCAGAATAGGCGGCCTTCCTTCGCTGCCAGGCGGATGTGGGCGCAACACCCAGTAGAAGGAAAGCTGGTTGTGCACCAGTTCGTTGTAATAGGTCTGTGCGGACCAAGGGGTTGCGAAACAACGCTTTTCCAGCTCTTCGACAACTGGGATGTCTTCGACGCTCATTGGTTGGAGGATGATCTTGAAATCGGACATGAGGGTGTCTGTGTGTCACAAAGCCGAATGGCTGCGCTTGGAACGGCAGAATAGACAGCTTCCGCTGTTGAGCGATTCGAGCGCCTACGGCTGGCGTAAATAAAGCGGTTGTAACGAATCCAGGCTGTCGGCATGGCCTGCAGCCAGGTATGTGGCTGCAAGCCGGGCCAGCACGCCTGCCCGGCGCATGGCGTAGACCGAGTCGAGCGCGGTGACGTGCGCGAGCGGTTGCACAGCGGCGTTAAGGTCTTCCCCAATCTCGCCGGCAAGCCAGATAGCCGGTACTGTGCGTCTGGCGAGCCAAGATGCGAATTCGGCTGCGCTGCCGGCATAATGGTCGGCGACAGCTGGGCGGAAGAGTGGATCGTCGGGAGCAAAGGCTGCCCAATTATAGCGCCCGCGCCCTGCCTGGATGGTGGCACAGACCAACGCCATGCACTGTGGCGCGGCGGCTGCCGCCAGCCACGGCGCAGCTGCGACGCACAATGTCGGCAGCCCGATCACAGCGGGCGGCGCGGGCAGCCCCAGCCCGATGCCCTTGGCTGCACTGATGGCGATGCGTACACCGGTGAAGCTGCCAGGTCCGGTGGTGACGGCCAGCGCAGTCACCTGCTCAGGTGCCACGCCCAGCAGGTCGAGCAGCGCGCGCGCCGCTCCGAACAGGTCTTGTGTCTGGCGGCGGCGTCCTTCCCAGCTCATCTCGCCCAGCAGGTGATTGCGGGTATGGTCGTAGAGGGCCAGTGAGGCCGTGGCTGTGGCCGTGTCAAGTGCAAGCAGCATGGCGTGGGCCGGGTTGTGTATACTGTGCAAAGTCAGGTGCGGGCATGGAGCGGATTATACCAGAGACGGGCGAAGCCTGTGCTAAACTCTGGTGCAGAAGAAATGAAGTGGAGCCATGAAGACAGGTCAGGGGAGCAGGTGACCCACGATGGGAGTCTTGTTATTGGGTGCGCACATGTCGATTGCGGGTGGGGTCAGCCAGGCGCTGGATCGTGCGGCGTCCGTGCGCAGCAACGCCGTACAGGTCTTTACCAAGAACAATCGCCAGTGGGCTGGGCCACCGATCAACGAGAAGGACGTGGTGCGCTGGCAGGAACAGAGGCTGGCGCTGGGCATCCGATATGCGGTGAGCCATGCGAGCTATCTCATCAACCTGGCCAGTCCCCAGGACGAGATTTGGGAGAAGAGCTGCGCTGCACAGAAGGACGAACTGATGCGCGCCCACGCCTACGCCATCCCCCACGTGGTGCTGCATCCCGGTTCGCACACTGGGGCTGGCGACGACTTTGGGATTGCGCGCATCGCTGAGGCGCTGAACCGCATCCACGACG
>CAIRNL010000619.1 GCA_903879975.1 uncultured Chloroflexota bacterium
TATGCACAATCCGCTCAGACAGATGATTGTATCCCCATACTTCCAGGACAGTATCTCCAATCGCTATCATCTTCCGGCTGAGATGCCCAAAATGAGAGAGCGCCTGTGTCTGAGCGTGCTGAGCTGCGGCCTGATGATGCTCTGAAAGACCTGCCATGACCGTGAAGCCGACAATTCGATTCATCTTGTCTGCACTCCAGCATTCCATTCAACTCAAGTAGAAGGCGATGGGAGCCAGGATTTTGCTAGTTCGCCCTCTCGACAGGGGCGGTGACAGAAAATCATCACGTTAGGCATACAGTGTAGCCGCCAGGAAACCGATGGCATCGATCGCACTGCATTTCGGTGCGTACATATTGCTGCTTCGGCCACTGACTGACCAACAACGTACTGCTATGGATTGTAGCCGAGAAGACCCACCCAATAGTTTACAGTCGCCTGACACTTCAACACATGCACAGCCGGACGATTCATGCGACTCTCATCGCAATCGCATCTATTGAACATACGTTCGCTCGGCGCTTGCAATACAGGAACTGATCGCCCCATTGATTTCAGAACATAGATTCGCTATGGTGTACAGTGAGGGGTCGTGAATGGGGTAGAGCATCAGGATTTCAACGCAGCAGCGCCTGCAATCCCTGCCGCTGCAGTTGAGGTAGATGCAGAGGTTCCAATCGACATGCTACGTCTGTGCAGCTCGCGCCTTCGAAAGAATCAGAGGACATATACCGCCATTGGAATTTCTCTGCCAGTTGTCTTGATCGTTTCTCTCTTTGTGATTTCGAGCTGGGAGTTCGTTGGCGCGCAGGACACACCAGGCGCCAGTTCGGGGCAGATCTTTCTACCAGCCATCCTGGGGATGCCACCCACACCAGCACCCACGGCCACGCCGACCGTTACACCCACAGCCGCGCCAACCGTTACACCCACAGCCGCGGCGATCACCACACCTTCGCCAACGCCACCGCCGCTCGATACCCTTGAATACCCAATCGTTTTCGTCTCCAGGCAGATTCCGTCTAATGGAAGCGCGTATTATCAGGAAACGGGCAGCCTTCCCGGAGTGGGCGCCTACAGCCGATTTCAGGTAGCCGCACCAGGCAAGCTCATCATCCGCGACCCCGATGGCACCTTGCATGTACTTGTCGATGGATCAAATCCGCAAAATACCTCCTTCAATCTGATCGACGTGAACGCGCCAGAGGTTTCGTACGACGGAAACAAGATTGTCTTTGCCGGCCTACCTGATGGCAACTACGGCACACAGGTGCGACAGACACCGGGCGCCTGGCGTATCTATCAGATCAACAGCGACGGCACTGATTTGAAGCAGGTTACCTTTTCAGACCAAGACGACCTTGACCTTTCCCAGTTCAATCATGCGGAGCACTGGCGTGAGTACGACGATACAGATCCAGCCTGGCTCCCCGACGGCCGCATCGTCTTTTCCTCAACGCGATGGCCGTCGATTGGTATGTATCAGGATGCGCGCACAACCAATCTGTACGTCGTTGACGCAGACGGCATGAATCTGCATCGGATTACTGCGGAGCGCAACGGCGCCGACCGGCCCCTGGTCGATCCGCTGACGGGTAGGATCGTGTACTCGCGCTGGTGGCGCAACTTCCGCAATGCAGCAAATTCCATGGAGACCCTTGCAGACCCGATGGGCGGCTACACACAACACTTGGGGCTGATCGCAGAAAGCCTGACGGGTGTCATAGGCGGCGTTGACGGGGCTGACCTGTCCCGGAATTCGTGGCAACTTGCCACCGTCAATCCCGACGGAACTGAGCTCAGGCAGTGGTCTGGTGTTTCTGGTATCGGCTCAGCCGCGTTTGACAACCAGGCCTACGGCGGCTCCTTTGCCGGAGACGGTTCGCTGTATACCAACTTTTTCCCAATGTACAACTTGACTGAGGCTGCCGGCTTTGGCGGCATTCGTCGCTATCGGCCAGGTCCCAGCCCCTATACCACCGTCATCGGCGTCACCGATGAGAATTATGAGCTCGTCCGGACCGATCCTCCGTCCTATCACGTTTTCAAAAGCGACTACGCAGCCGATCCTGAAGTGTTGCCCAATGGCCGTCTGCTCATTTCATGGGCGCCCGATGTCAATCAAGATTACGGCCTTTATACAGTTGCAACAGATGGCAGCGATTGCAAGCTGCTGTACGACAATGCCGGAACAACGGAAGTTCGGGCAAGGGTTATCAAGCCCAGAGCACTTCCGCCGATCGTTGCGGACAAGGTTCACGATGTCGCCAGCCTGTTGCCACCTCTTCCAGACGGCCCTTATGATATCGACGGCACATTCACATTCGACGCGCTCAACATCTATGCCAATGCACCAGTCGACGTCGACATAGCCAACGCGATCCCAGTTGGGTCGGCAGGCACCATTCGCTTCTTTATTGACCATCAGCGTCAATCGGGCGCGTTTTTCCGTGAGGGAATTGACTGGCCAATTTTACTGCAGGAACTCCCTGTTGCCCCTGATGGCTCCATCAAAGCGCAATCTCCAGCCAACGTCCCCCTGTTCGAGCAGATTCGTTCGCCACAACCA
>CAIRNL010000620.1 GCA_903879975.1 uncultured Chloroflexota bacterium
ACCTGGGCTACGCCGGCCGCAAAGGCTACAGCCTGGTGACAGGGCAATTGTTCATGCCAGAAGTCTGGTTTAGTGACGCCTATGCCACCAAGCGACAGGCCTGTGGCGTGCCAGCAGACTTGGCGTTCCAGACCAAACCTGAACTCGGTCTGACACTGCTGCAAGATACCGTTGCACGGGACACTTTGCCGTTTCAGTGGGTTGCAGCCGATGCGCTGTATAGTTGTTCACATACCGGCGGATTGATGCAATTTTCGCGTGTAGAACAGTCCTACGTGGTTGGCCGCTGCAATTTGCTGTTTTTCATCGAGGCGTCGGTTCTGCACTGAACAACAAGAGCGCCCGCGGCTGGACTTGAACCAGCGGCCTAGGACTTAGGAGATCCTCGCTCTATCCACCTGAGCTACGCGGGCATTTGATCGTGCCTACCATAGCATAGGCAGTCGGGAATCGTCAAAGGATTCAGGCAACACGGACACATCGCAGGCATCTGCGGCTGACAAAAAATACCTTTTGCGGCATACTTCAGACATGGAACAGATTAAAAGATTTGCCGATCGCCTGCGCGCCAATATTCGAACGGTGATTGTGGGCAAGGATCAGACCGTCGACGCCCTGCTCATTGCCCTGCTCTGCGAAGGCCACGTCCTGCTCGAAGATGTACCGGGCGTCGGCAAGACGATGCTGGCGCGCGCGCTGGCCATCAGCCTCCACGCCGATTTCCGGCGCATCCAGTGCACGCCAGACTTGCTGCCCAGCGATATCACCGGCGTCAGCATCTTCAACCAGGAGACGCACACGTTCCAGTTCGTGCCCGGGCCGGCATTTACCAACATTCTGCTCGCCGACGAGATCAACCGTGCCACGCCGCGTGCCCAGTCGGCGTTGCTCGAATGTATGGGCGAACGCCAGATCACCGTCGACGGCGCAACGCGACCCTTGCCGCGCCCCTTCCTGGTGCTGGCCACACAGAATCCCATCGAATTTGAAGGCACTTTTCCGCTGCCTGAAGCGCAACTCGACCGCTTTCTCTTCAAGGTGAACATCGGCTACCTGGCACCGGCAGAGGAGGAAGCTATGTTGCTTGCCCTGGGCGGACGCCATCCGATCGAAGGGCTGGCTGCCGTCGCCGATGGAGTTGAAATTCCTCGGCTGGCCGAGTCAATCTGGAACGTCCGCGTAGACGAATCCGTGCGCAAGTACATCGTGGCGCTGATCCAAGCGACGCGCACGCACCCAGACCTGGTGCTCGGCGCCAGCCCACGCGGCTCGCTGGCACTCTACCGGGCAGCGCAGGCGCGTGCAGCGGTCGCCGGCCGTCCATTCGTACTCCCGGACGACGTGCAGGCAATCGTGCCGCTCGCGCTGCCACACCGCTGCATCGTCAAGCCCGAGAGCGCGTTGCGCGGCCGAACTGCACAGGCCATTGTCGCCTCATTGCTCGAGAAGACACCGCTGGACCTCGGCACCGTCGAGCGCTAGGAGAGAACCCTTGCTCGCCCCCCCGCCCCGCTTCACTTCCTCATGAACAATCTCTTCTGGGCGCTGCTCGCCCTGTTTCTGATCGCTGCACTCGTGCGCATGGACTGGGTATATTACCTGGTGTACCTGGTGGGTGGCGTCTGGGTCTTTTCGCACTGGTGGATTCGGCGCAGCCTGAACCACCTGCGCATGGAGCGTGTCATACAGCCCTACGCCTTCACAAACGAACAGGTGCCGGTGCAAGTTCGCATTGACAACCGCGCCTGGCTGCCGCTGGCCTGGCTCCAGATCCGCGAGACGGTCCCGCCTGACCTGCGCAACAACCCAGAGTACCATGTGGTGACGAGCGTCGGCGGTCGCAGCGCCGTCGATTATCGCTATCAACTGTACTGCCGGCGGCGCGGCTACTACAAGGTCGGGCCGTTGGTGCTGGGCACGAGCGATCTCTTTGGCTTTGTCGAGGCGCGCTGGAACGAAGCTGGGGACAGCGCCCTCATCGTGTATCCCCAGATCGTGCCGCTGAGCCGACTGGGGTTGAGCAGCCGTGTGCCCTTCGGTGCACTCTCGACCCGCCGCCAGATTGCCGAAGACCCAACCAGGCTGACCGGCGTGCGCAGCTATGCCGGCGGCGACAGCCTGCGGCGTATTCACTGGAAGGCCACTGCCCACGAAGGGACGCTGCTCGTTAAAAAATTCCAGCCGTCCCAGGAACTCCCGCTCTTCATCGCACTCGACCTGGCGCGCAATGCATACCCGCAACGCACCGTCGCCATGCACAGCGAGTGGGCCGTCTCCGTCGCTGCATCGGTCGCCAACCATATGAGCGAACGGCGCCAGCCGGTGGGACTGGCTTCCAATGGGCACGATCCCCTCAGCGACCACCAAGCTGCAGCTATCCCCGCGCGCGCTGGCCGCGACCACCTGATGACCCTCCTGAGTGTATTGGCCCGCATCCAGCTCAACAGCACGGCCCCACCCCTCCACGAATGGTTGCCGTCCGCCACTGCCGGACTGGCCTGGGGCACGACACTCGTCGTGGTGACCCCGCAGTTGCAGGACACCGCACTCTGGACATTGCACCATATCTTCCGCCGCGGCTCGAATGTCACCGTCCTGGTCTGCGCCGGTCAGCCGGGCCTTGGCATCCTGCAGGAACGTGGTCAGCAGCTTGGCGTGACGGTCGTCAGCACGGTGTGGGAAAGTGACCTGCGCGCCATGGCCGAGAATCCGGGCGCATGACCGCGCCAAACCCATAGACCAACCGGAACAGGCAGGTAAAGGCATGAAGCTACAGCATTCTGTGGAAGCCGAGGAATGGACCCAACTGCGAGCGCAGTGGGGCAATGTCCCCCTGGAAGAAGCCACACTCACCGTCGCCCCACCTTTCCTGACCGGCGAGCACCAGATGCTCGTCTCCGACGGGCGACGCGCTGAAATCTGCTACATCATGCACCGCGGGGACCCGGCAGACGGCGTACTGCTGCATATCAAGACTTTTTACCCGGCTGGAGCGTTTCGCTTGCCGACCGGCGGCATTCATACCGGTGAAGCCGTGGCCGAGACACTGGCGCGCGAGATCTTCGAGGAGACAGGGCTGATCCTGGGCGATGGGGCGGAGCAGGTGCAGGTGCAACGCTTCCTGGGCGTGCTGGCCTACACGCTGAGCCATCCGCAGCTAGGAAATGCGCCCTTTGCCACCTACCACTTTCTGGTACGCATGCCCGACCAGGCGACGTTGGCGCCACAGGACCCTGCAGAGTCCATCGGTGGATGGGAATGGCGGCCGGCGCGGGACCTGGGCACAGTCGCAGATCGGCTGCAACAAGTCGGGCAGGAGTCGGCGGCGTGGGCAGACTGGGGACGATTTCGGGCGCTCAGCCACCGCTTTGTGGCGCAACAACTGGCGTAAAGCTACCTGCCGTCCAGCTCCATGCGTGTGAAAAAGAGCTCAGCCAGGCCGACGAGATCGTCGGCGTCGGCCAGCCAACGCCAGTCCATCACCGTCAGCACCTCAGTGTCGACCACGCCGGGCGTTGTGCGTACCCAGCTCATGACATAACCGGTAATGGACGAAATCTTCTTGCCCAGCAACAACATCATCAAATCCGAATCCTGGCTGTGATAGCAGTTGAGCAGCCAGACTCGCTTGACCTCCGGGTGGCACGGCAGGTCCAGCAGGTGCTGGAAGCACTTGCGGTCGAGCCCTGGCTGCACGTCGATCATGACGTTGGCCGCAATCATGTTGTTGGTGCTGACTTCCATCTCCAACTCGAGCAGGGTGTCGATGTCGGCACGCCCCCCGAAACTCAGCACAGTACTCGTCTCGCGCACGCCGTCGACGCTGCGCACGACGTCCAGCATGAAGTCGTTGAAGGCGCTCACATCGTTGATCAGGCAGGTGAAGCGCAGGTCGGCACGCTGGCGCAGCCAGCTGGTCCAAAGCGGCTTGACGCCATGGCCCCGATACTGGCGCAGATTGTAGAGCATCTGCTCGCGCGCGATTTCATCTCTGCCGCTGGTGATGTCGACGTCAATGGTGGCCAAAATCGGCTGGCGGGTCGGTATCACTTGCCTGTCCTCTCCCCTTGCAGTGGCGGAATCGGCTCGCACCGCCATGCTCTCGAATGCATGCCCAAAACTTTGCTGAGCCATGAGTTCACTCCTGGACGCCGGCCTGGGGAGGGCGAATCGGTAAATCGCCCGACTGGCTGTCCCCGCCTGAGCATCCCGATGATCAGTGTAAGGCCACAAACGATCTATGCCAAATGACAGAAAACCGGGGAGAGTCCCACGCTCTCCCCGGCAGTCTTCCCCGTAACAGGCAGGTCCAGGGCGCCGTACACCCTTGGATCTCCGGCTACTCCACTATCCCAATCAGCTTGACTGCGTCGATCTCGTTCCAACCGGGCACAGCCGGCTCGTCGATCGTCAGACGCACCTGATTGGTGGCAAATTCGACAGAAGTCAACGCCGGACTGAAGATGGCGACGTTTTCGCCGGCGGTGTCTGCCGTGCCTTCCCACACGACGACCCATTCATCGGTGTTGGGGTCGAGTACCTCGATCAGGACGATGGCACCTGGGTTGTAACTCTCGTAAATCTCGATACCGGCGGGAATGACCGGCACATCGAAGGCGAGCACCAGGCTCTCAACCTCGCTGTCGGCAGAGGCCGCAGCCCAGGCCGTCGGCGTGTCGCCGCCGTCGAGTGTGTCGGGTTCGCCAGTTGCCTGCTGCGCCGACCAGTTGGTGTCGCCGTATGCGCTGCTGGCTTCAGCGCTCGTCGCCCACTGCTCCGTCAAGCCCATATCAGCGGCAGGTTCCTCAGCGGCAGGCTCCTCCTCCGCGGGCGCAGTCCCTTCCCCGCCGATCAGGTCGGTCAATGCGCCGGTGGAAGCAAGGATCGTGAAATCAGAATCGTCCGCATACGAGGCATCGACCGTGACGATGTAAACGCCAGGCTCTGCGGCAAAGAGCGCCGCGACCTCGCGCGAACCGGACGCATAGGAACTGTCGCTGGCTGTCTGCTCACCTTCGACGTACTGCGCCAGGGTCAGATCCAGGTCTTCATCCGCCGGACCGGCGAGCACGACAATGACGAACTGCTCCGGCTCCGTCACCTCGAGCAGATAACCGGCCTGCTCGCCTGCACCCACGCTGCCGGATACCGCCGTATCGAGCTCTAGCGCGCTGGCCACTTCGCCCTGTTCGACCAGCACACTGTAGGCTGCCCCCTCGCTGCTGGTCGTCAATCGGACGTAATAGGTGCCTGCCTGCGGTGCGATGAACTGCAGCACAGCAGCTTCATCGCCAGCCGAGTACTCGTACCACATCTCAGAATCCGGCTGTGTGCCGGCAGCGACGCTGAGATCGGCTTCCTCTTCGGCCCCGGCCTGAATCGTCACTGAAGCGCCTGCTTCGGATACCTCGAACTGGTAGATGTCGCTGTCGCTGGCCTGCACCAGTTCACCGCGGGTCTCGACCCCCAGTTCGAGGACCGGTGCCGGGCCGCTGAGGAAGACGCTGACCTGCAACTCAGAACCCCCTTCTGTCGGGGTGACGGTCACATCGTAGGTGCCGCCGCGGGTCGTGAACTGCACGATTTCAGCTTGGTCGGTAGACGTGCTCCAGTAGTCGAGGTCCTCACTGTAGACCTCCACCGAGTAGACATCATCGTCGCCGCCCTGGACGAGCAACGACACCTGCTGCGGATAGGCCGACTCTTCGATCGTCAGCGTGGCATACAGCGGATTGCCTACGTCGCTTGTCACAAAAACCGCGCCGTTGAAGAGTTCGCCCGGCTCGTCGGAATCTTCCTCCATACTGCCGGCCTCGATGCCCACCACAAAGGCCAGCTCTGCCTTGGCCTGCGCGGTGAAGGTCAGCACGTACTCCTCTGCATTCAGATCGATCAAGATTTCGCCCTGCATGGCGTCACGATAGAGTTCGCTGCCGTCCGCGGCGGCAATCACCAGATCGAAGTCAGCCGGATCGCCCTCTCCCATATACACCACGGTGTATGTGCCGTCGATGGGCACAGCAAGGCTGAACTCCATGCTCTGCCCCTCATCCAAACTGGCCTGGGCGAACTCGCCAAGCAGGAGTGGACGAGGGCCGTCCTGTGCCAGCGCAGCCGCATACAACGCAGGTACAGGCCAGAGGAAACCCAGCAAACCCAGCAGGACGACAAGCTGGCCCAGCGAAGGTCGAATGTGCAATGCTTTCATTCCCATTCTCCTGATTCAAACAAACTGAGATGATAGGATGTTGAATACGACGGCTACGATTCGAAGGCGGACATTCATAACTACTACCATCCTAACCCACAATGTCACCCCTTCGCAATACCCCCACCCGGATCAAAAAATTTGTGCGTCCCGCACGACGGATCAAGGTCGACGGCGGCGCAGAGGGCTGGAGGAAGGTCAGGACGCTCCTCGAGTTGACACAAGCGGGCGATGCTGGGACAATCGACTCTCATGGCGTTCCTGGTTTGTGAACGCCTCCCTCTGCGCCGCCGACCGGTGTGGCGCCTGAAGACCCAGCCAGGTGTTTTCGAGTGGAAGGACGGCTCGGGCGCCTAGACGAGGAATGTCGCGTGATGGAATACTCCTTTACTGGCCCTGGTACGGAAAACGGACAGCTCTGGTCGCGCAGTTTTCTGGAACCGCTGGCCCCGGGCGCGCTGACACAGTTCAGCGCAAGCCTCCTGGCCGAGATCGCTGCCCGGACGTGGTATCTGTATTACGACCGCCTCGGTTTCTCACCGACCCCCAAAATGCGTCTCGTCCGCATCATCGAGGGACGCCCCTACACCAATCTCACCGTCTCGGCTCGGCTTGACGCAGAAAACGCCGGAATCGAAACGCCGGCATGGGTCGTCGACGGCCGTGAATACCCCCTTTTTGCCTGGCAGAAACCCGGCTTCCTGGCCAATATGAAGCTGGGACGCGGCGCCAAAAAGATCGAGGAGACCCTGGCAGCGCTACACAGCGAGTTGCCCGAGATCACGGCTCGGGCGCGTGAGTGGCACGACAAGGTGCTGAAGCTCCGCTGGTCTCAGGCCGAGGTACTCCAGATTATGGAAGAAATCGAACGCTATGGCGCAGCCGCCTTCCTGCCCTACTTTGCTGCCCGCCACAATTTGGAAAGCGCCTGGCGACGCCTGTTGCATCTGTTGGGAAGGCAGCCACCACAAGAAACGATGGCACGCCTTGCCGCCGCAATCGGCCGCAGCGAAGGAACTGTCGAGAACGATATCGTCCAACGCATCCGCCAGCTCGGACCATTGGCAGCCGCTCAACCCGAAGCTGCCGCCTGGCTGGGGGCGGGCGATTTTGCCGGCTGGGCCGATACTGTGCCGCCCGGCCAGTTCGCCGACGCCGCACAGACTTTCTTTTCGTTGTACGGCCACCGTGCCCTGGCCGAAGGCGACATCTGCACCCCGCGTTGGAATGAACGGCCGGAAATTGTATTCGCAGCCATCCGGACGGCAGCTGCTCACCCACCGGCCGCCGGGGCCGCTGACGGCAGCGCCGGCGATGCCCTACTCAAGAGGGTGGAGGCCAAGGCACAGAAAGAGGCGGCTCGCCTGCTGGAACAAATTCGCACGCTGATCACCTTGCAGAGCCATGCCATCCACGCGTTTGCCTATATCCTGGCCGCAACGCGCCGCTGGGCGTTGGCAGCCGGCCGTGAAGGCATGGCCGATCACCGCATCACCGAGATTGACAATGTCTTTTTCTACGAAGTGGAAGAGATGAAGCAGATGATGACGGGCGAATGGAATGTGAGCGACCGCAGCGCCATCCATGAGACTGCCGTCGAGCGCCGGCAGCAATACGCACGGTGGCAGCAGGTCGTGCCCGCCCAGTTCGTATGGGGCGATCGCCCCCTGCAGGCACGCTGTTCTGGCCTGCCGGCGGCGCCCGGGCAGGCCCGCGCTCCCGCCCAATCGTCCGCAGCTGGCCAGCAGACGGACCCACCACCGATTCTGCGGTTCGTCCAGCCAGGCAGCGGGAGCGCGCTCCTGCTCGCATCGGCCGCCGGCTTCTTCTCCGCACAGGGCAGCCTCTATGACCCGCTCGCCGCCTGCGCACGCACGATCGCCGTGCCGTCGGTCGTCGACCTCGGCGATTCATTCTTTGCATTGTTATCGTCCCCCTACGTCACCCTTGACGGCACACAGGGGACGGTCACCGCCCAATGACCCAAAATCATCCGGCACACACCTCCCTCCTCATGGCGACCATCGCACAGATTGGGACGCTCGACGTAGCAGCTGCGGAAGCAGCCCGCCGGCGCCAGCAGACGCTGACCAAACCGGTGCAAGCGCTCGGCCAGCTGGAGGAACTCAGCGTACAGCTCGCAGGCATCACCGGCAAGTTGCGGCCACCTCTACGGCCATGCTACGTGCTGGTGTGCGCCGGCGATCATGGTGTCGTCGCAGAAGGTGTCAGCGCCTATCCGGCGGCGGTCACTGTCCAGATGGTGGCGAATATCCTGGCCGGCGGCGCAGCCATCAACGTACTGGCTCGCCAGGTGGGCGCACAGCTCCTTGTGGTCGACGTCGGGGTTGCCGGTGAAGTGCCCGCTGCGCCGAACCTGTTCAAACGGAAGGTGCGCGCCGGCACCGCCAACTTTGTGTACGAGCCTGCCATGAGCCGCGCCGAAGCACAGGCCACGGTCGAGGCGGGCATCGCCGCCGCCCAACACGCGATCGACGCAGGTGCGCGTGTGCTGGCAACGGGCGACATGGGCATCGGCAATACGACGGCGAGCGCCGCCATCGCCGCGTTGCTGACCGGGCGCCCGGCCGCCGAAACGACCGGCTTGGGCACGGGCATCGGGCGCGACGGCTGGCAGAAAAAGGTGGCCGCAATCGAACGCGCCCTGCAACTGCACCAGCCCGATCCCAATGACCCGCTCGACGTGCTGAGCAAGATCGGCGGCCTGGAGATCGGCGCAATTGCCGGCGTCGTGCTGGGCGCAGCGGCAGCGCGTGTCCCCGTGCTGATCGACGGCATCATCTCGACCGCCGGCGCAGCCCTGGCCGTGGGTCTGGCCCCAGCCGCCAGAGCCTTCATGGTCGCCGGCCACCAAAGTGCAGAGCCTGGACACGGTGCCCTGCTGGAATACCTGGAACTGCGGCCACTCCTCAATCTGGATCTGCGCCTGGGCGAAGGCACCGGCGCAACGCTGGCGCTGCCGATTCTCGACGCCGCAGTGGCCACACTCAACGAAATGGCCACTTTCGGCGCAGCGAACGTCTCCGGCCCGGTCGCTGAAGACGAGCAGGCCGCCTGAACACCCGGCCCCACCGCTCGATCCTGTTTCACAGCCCGACAATGGGTGTGTTTCATCCCATCTGTGCTACAATGGCTCAATACTGTGTCGGCTATGCAGAGTGCCTGCGCGCTGCCGAGAAATGGCCAATGTTTCGAATGAAAATAATATGAGTGCAACAACCTTGACACGTGCCGACGCCAGTCTGAATCAACCTGCCCCGCTCGCCGCAACACCCAG
>CAIRNL010000621.1 GCA_903879975.1 uncultured Chloroflexota bacterium
AACCAGTGCAGCCAGTATCACCAGAAACCATACAACCCAGACCGCAACTCGGATTTGAGACTCTTTTGTGGCAAAATGGCTCATGTGAAGAGGTTCCTGCAAAGTCCGGATGTAGCACTCTAACTTTGCCATAGATGGAGCATCTTCACACATTTGCTCTCTATTCAGATTTTAACGTGCGAAATCCAGGTTAAGGTCGGCGAACTGTGCCGCGTTGTCGTGCCTGGCTTCGAGATTCTGGTGCAGGCGCTCTTTGAGGGTGCTGCCAACCAGGCTATGCTGTGCCGGTTACTGGCAAGATAGAATGCAAGGAGAATGCTGTGTCTGAACGCATTGGTTTTATCGGCCTCGGCATCATGGGACGCGGGATGGCGGCCAATCTGCTGAAGGCCGGCTTTTCGGTGACGCTGTGGAATCGCACTGCTGCGCGCATGGATGAACTCGTTGCCCAGGGCGCGCACGCCGGCGCCAGCCCAGCCGACGTTGCCGCACGCAGCGATATCATCGTGATCTGTGTCAGCGACACGCCCGACGTGCAGGCCGTTGTCCTGGGTGAAAATGGTGTCATCGCCGGCGCCAGACCGGGCGCACTGGTCATCGATTGCAGCACCATCAGCCCACAGGCAACCCGTGCAATGGCAGTGTCCCTTGCCGAACGCGAGGTTGCTATGCTGGATGCACCCATCAGCGGCGGCAGTGAAGGCGCGGCCAAAGGAACGCTCAGCATCATGGTGGGCGGCGACGCCGAGCAGTTCGCCCGCGCCCTTCCCGTCTTCACGGCCATGGGCAAGACGATCACCCATGTCGGTGGCCATGGCGCCGGCCAGACGGTGAAGCTGGTCAACCAGGTGCTGGTCGTCGGTAACTGCCTGGCCATGTGTGAGGCGCTCATGTTTGCCCAGGCCGGCGGCGTGGACTTGGAGAAGACCTATGCGGCTATCAGCCAGGGAGCGGCCGGCAGTTGGATGTTCACCAACCGCGCTCCGCAGATCATTCAGCGCGACTGGCGGCCGGGTTTCACCATTGACCTGCAGCAGAAAGACCTGCGCCTGGTGCTGGAGGCCGCTGATGCGTCCGGTGTGCCGGTGCCAGGTGCCAGCCTGATTTTCCAGCTCTACCGCACGCTCCAGGCGCAGGGACTCGGCAGTGAGGGCAACCATGCATTGGTCAAGGCGCTCGAGCACCTGGCTGGCTTCTCAATTGAGCCGCCTGCTCACGGCTGAGTTCTGTTGCACGCTGCTGTTTCTAGCCGGGCCGGATAGATATCCTTACGGTTATCTGGCAAAATTCTAATAGGATACTAAGCGTATTCTCTGTGCGATTGTGCTATCATTCACAAGTTGGTGTGTCATTATTCTCTGAAATGGATCGCAAATGAAACGCTTTCTCATCGCACTGTTGATTATCGGAGGGATCGGTGCTGGCGGCTGGGTGGCTTATGATCGTTATAGGACACCCGCGCAGGCGCAGGGTGATCAGCCGGAATACGAGACGATCACGGTCAACCGCGGGGCGATCGCCAGCACAGTCAGTGCAACGGGCAGTATCCAACCCAATGAGGAACTCTCGCTCCTTTTTCGTAGCGTAGGGTCGGTCGACTCGGTGCTTGTGGAAGTGGGCCAGATGGTGAAAGCCGGGCAGCTGCTCGCGCAACTGGATATGACCGACCTGACACTGGCGCTGGCCCAAGCGCGCGTTGCTCAGGAGATCTCAGCCGCTCAGCTTGCCAAACTGGAAGCGCCGCCCGATTCCATGGATGTGGCCGCGGCCCAGGCGGCGGTCGAGGTGGCCCAGGCGAGCGTTGCTGGGGCCGAGGCTGCGCTGGCCAGTGCGCAGGCAAGCTATCGTGATCTCTTCTCCGGGCCAACAGATGCACAGCAGGTCATCAATGAGGCACAGCTGCGCCAGGCCGAGATCGCGCTGAGCCAGGCACAGCAGGCCTATAACAAGATCAAGGATCAGCCGGATGCGGGTATGTTCCCACAGGCACAGCAGTTGCAACAGGCGACTGTGAACTACGAGGTGGCCCAGGCACAGGTCGGGAAGACTGTCGAACCGGTGGCCGAGGCGCGGCGTGTGCAGGGCTTGAACCAGATCGCCCAGGCGCAGTCTGCATTGCGCCAGGCTCAGGCTCAGGTCGTCAATGCCCGCAACAGCCTTGATAACCTGCTGGAAGGTGCCAAAGCAGAAGACCTCATCATTGCACGCGCCCAGGTCAAACAGGCGCAACTGAACCAGTTGCAGGCGGAGAACGCCCTTGCCAATGCGCGCCTGGTGGCCCCTATCGATGGCGTTATCAGCCAGGTCAATATCAAGAGCGGTGAGGTGGCAAATAACGCACGGCCGGCCTTGGTTCTCACCGACTTGAGCCAATTCCGGATGAAGGTGCTCGTCGATGAAATCGATGTGCGCCAGGTGGCTGTGGGACAGCCGGTGCGGCTGAGTGTCGACGCTCTGCCTGGCGCTGAGATCACGGGCCTGGTCACCGAGATTTCCCCAACTGCCTCGAATGTCAATGGCGTCGTTGCCTACGAGGTGACGGTCGTCCCTGATGCGGCGACCGAACCGTTGCGTGCCGGCATGAGCGCTACGGCGATCATCACGACCGCAGACGTGGACGGCGTGATCCTGGTGCCGAATCGCTATATCACAGTGGATCGCACGACAGGCGATGCCTATGTCTACAAACTCGTGGCTGGCCAGCCCGTACGCCAGTCCATTGAACTTGGATTGCGCAACGAGCGCGAGAGTCAGGTGCTGGCCGGGGTGCAAGACGGCGATGAACTGGCTTTTGTCACGCAGAGCAGTGAAGAGCAGCTGCGCGGCGCATTGTTCGGCGGCAATTGACGCAGCTCGGCAACGCTGGGAGTAGCATTGATGCATGGTTGAACGAAACGGAACAGAGCCCGTAGTTTCGCTGCGGAGCATCACAAAATTCTACCAGATGGGCGATATTGAGGTGCGTGCCCTGCGTGGCGTTGACCTCGATATCGCTGCTGGTGAAATGATTGCAATCATGGGGCCGAGCGGCAGCGGCAAGTCGACGCTGATGAACATCATGGGCTGCCTGGATGTGCCCACCGAGGGCTGGTACGAAATCGATGGGCAGGATGTGAGCCGGCTCAAGGACGACCAACTGGCTGCGATTCGCAACCACAAGATTGGCTTTGTCTTCCAGAGCTTCAACCTGTTGCCGCGCACGACGGCACTGGCGAATGTGGAACTGCCGCTGATCTATGGAGGCGTGGGCGGGCGCCAGCGACGCAGGCGCGCCGAGGATGCACTGCGGCTGGTGGGCCTGGGCGAGCGGATGGATCACAAGCCCAACGAACTCTCCGGCGGCCAGCAGCAGCGCGTTGCAATTGCCCGCGCGTTGGTCAACGAGCCTTCCATTATCCTGGCTGATGAGCCGACCGGCAATCTGGATACCAAGACGAGTGTCGAGATCATGGAGTTGTTCCAGCGCCTCAACCAGGAGCGCAACATCACGATCGTCTTTGTCACCCATAACCCGGAGACGGCAGAGTACTGCCATCGAGTTGTCCGTGTGCGCGATGGGCTGGTGGAGTCTGATGAGCGGCAGACGGCAACGGCCGGCATCTACGCCGTTGGCACAGGCAGTGTACAGAGCAATGCCCCTGTATCTGGCGTGCGCACACAGGAGGCGACTGCGTGAAGGTCATCGAAGCCATGCGCATTGCAATGCGCGCGCTGGCGGCCAACAAGCTGCGCAGTATCCTGACCATGCTCGGTATCATCATTGGTGTGGGCGCAGTGATCGCACTCATGTCCATCGGTCGGGGCGTGGAAAAATACGTGACCGACCAGTTTGCCGGCCTGGGCAGCAACCTGCTCTTCATCGCCCCAGGGCAGATTTCCGACGGGCCGCCGACGCTGCGCGCCAACCCAGTGAAGTCGCTCACCCTGGCGGATATGGAGGCGATCGGTGATCCGAGCCAGGTGCCCGATGTCAGTGAAGTCGCTGCAGATTTCCAGACACGGGCCACGGTCGAGCGCAATGGCAAAGATGTCAACGTGCAGGCCAACGCTACAACGCCGAACTACAATGTTGTGCGCACCTGGAACACCACCGTTGGTGCCTATTTCGCGCAATTGGACAGCGATGAGCGGCAGCGCGTCGTGCTGCTGGGCGCCGATACCTATGCCGAACTGTTCCCCGATGACGAGTACCCCATCGACCAGATCGTGCAGGTCAATGGGATGAACTTCCGCGTGATCGGCGTCATGGAGAGCAAGGGGGGCGGGCCGGGTGGCAACCTCGATAAGTCCATTTTCTTGCCGCTGACCACGGCGCAGGACCGGCTCTTCAAGCAGAAGAATCCGAATGGCGAGTACAAAGTCAGCGTCATCTACGCCTCGATCGACGATGCCAACAACATTCCACTGGTGCAGGAAGAGATTACGCAACTCATGCGGGAGCGGCGGGGCATTCAGTATCTCGACCAGGACGATTTCAGTATTATCAGCCAGAATGATCTTATTGCCGTCTTTGGCGATATTCTGGGCGCGCTGACCATCTTTCTGGGTGCAATTGCCGCCATCAGCCTGCTCGTGGGTGGAATTGGCATCATGAACATCATGCTCGTGAGCGTGACTGAGCGTACGCGCGAAATCGGACTGCGCAAGGCGGTTGGCGCCAGGCGCAGCGATGTGCTCGTCCAGTTCCTCATTGAAGCGATGGCGCTGGCGATCGTGGGCGGCATGATGGGTGTTGCCTTGGGGTGGGGACTGGCGCGGCTGGTCAGCGTTCTCTTCGGCGAGTTCCAGGCCGTCGTCGGCGCTGACGCAGTCATTACTTCACTGGTAGTTGCCACAGCGGTCGGCCTTTTTTTTGGCATTTTTCCCGCGTACCGGGCCAGTCGCCTCAATCCGATTGATGCATTACGCTATGAATAGG
>CAIRNL010000622.1 GCA_903879975.1 uncultured Chloroflexota bacterium
ACGGCAGCGTAGCCAGTGAGGTGTTGCATCGAACCAAGGTGCCCCTGCTGGTTCTGCACGCCGAAGACGAAGAGGAGTAGACGGCCAGCACGTGCGATACGTTTACGGACCGATTCCATCACGCCGGTTGGGGCGTTCGCTGGGCGTCGACCCGATTCCACTCAAGACCTGTAACTGGAATTGCGTCTACTGCCAACTCGGGCGCTCCACCCCTCTGACCAATGAGCGCCGCGATTACATTTCCGTCGAGGCGATCCTAGCCGAGCTGGCCCAGGTTCTGCCCCGGCACAACGCCGGTGAGATCGACTACATCTCCTTCGTCGGCTCGGGTGAACCGACACTGCACGCGGGCATCGGCCATCTGATACGCGCCGTCCAAGCAATGACCGCCGTTCCCGTGGCCGTGATCACCAATGGTGCGCTGCTCTACCGCGAGGAAGTGCGCTGCGACCTGTCAGCGGCAGATGTGGTCATACCGACAGTCAGCGCCGGCACAGCAGAGCTCTTTCGCCGCATCCACCGTCCCCACCCTGCCGCCGGATTTGACCATCTCATCGACGGGCTGATCGCCTTTCGCGCTGAATACACCGGCCAGCTTTGGGTCGAGGTGATGCTCATCCGCGATCTCAACGATTCAGTGGACGCGCTGTGCGATCTGGCGAAGGTGCTGCGCGCAATCAAGCCGGACCAGATACACATTATGTTACCTGAGCGCCCACCTGCCGAGGAGTGGGTGGTGCCGGTCGATGCAGAGGGCTTACTGCGCGCTGAGGCCATCCTGGGTCCAGAAGCACACGTTATCCATCCACACGTGCAGCGCCTTGATGTGTCCGACTACCCCACGCCACACGAAGCAATTGCCAGCATCGTCACACGCCATCCCATGAGCCAGACACAACTGGAGCGAGCGCTCTGCGGCTGGCGACCAGAAGAGATCGGCGCAGCAATTGCTGCGCTGGAAGACGCTGGTACCATTCGGCTGGTCGAACGGCTCGGCATGCGCTTCTGGACCGATGCGGCTTCGGTGTTCCCATCCACTCACCGCGAGCAAGGAGAAGGCGTGCAGCGCGCTCGTTGACATGCGCCTGCCACATGCCGACATGTCACAGCCGCACCTGTACTGGCCAGGTGACCAGGAAAAACGCTCTTCGTGTGTATAGGACACATTTCCATCTAACGCCCGTCGCTCTGGGACGTACCTTGCGGTAAGCTGTTCTGGGCAGGGCACTGGTTTTTGTCGAAAGCTCTCTTCCGTCGGCTGTTGGCGCCGCCCCCTGATCAGCGTAGCATCTCACGGTGGTGTGTAAGCGCCGCCTGCACCGCCATCACCCAGGGCCGTTCCCTGCACGGGCCAGATGGGCGACGGCGTGCACGGTGTGCAGTTCATAATCGCTCTTATGGGAACGGATAGCACAAGGGATTGATTGTATGTCAGTGAAAACCGGCCTACCCTCCCGCGCCAGACAGCGCGCGGCAGCCGACCATCCGAGTGGCGACCCGCGCTTCAGCCTCATCGACCGCACGTTGAAACGGTTCAGCTTTGAGCAGGATGCCCTGATCGAGGTGCTGCACACCGCCCAGGAGGCGTTTGGTTATCTCAGCGACGATCTGTTGATCTATGTTGCACACCAGCTCAAGCTGCCGCTGAGTTGGGTCTACGGTGTCGCGACATTCTATCACTTCTTCACCTTGACCCCGCAGGGTGAACACAATTGCATCGTGTGTATGGGTACCGCCTGCTATGTCAAGCGAGCCGCTGAAATTGTGGCTGCGCTCCAGCAGGAGTATTGTGTCAACACCGGCGAGACGACGCGCGACGGCTCGCTCAGCCTCAGCACGGCACGCTGCCTGGGGTCTTGCGGGCTGGCACCCGTGCTGGTGCTGGACGGCGAAGTACTCCCGCGCGAAACGCCAGAGTCAACCCTGATCCGGGTGCGCGAACGAATCGTCGGGAGCAGATCGGCGGCCGCGTCGCAGCACGGCGGGAACGGTGCCGCCAGCAACGCGGCGGGCGCCGGAGAGGAATGAGGAGAGAGCCATGAACCGAGCTGATTTGGAGAACATGGCGCAGCGCGAGCTTCAGCGCCAGCAGGCATTTCGCTGCCGCATCCTGTGTTGTGCCAGCACACCCTGTCTGTCCTCCGGCGGCGCTGCCGTCTACGATGCAATCAACGCTGCCGTCCAGGAAGGCGATCTCGATACCGACGTTCAGGCCGTCTCTACCGGCTGCATGGGGCCGTGCAGCCGCGGTCCGATGGTCACCGT
>CAIRNL010000623.1 GCA_903879975.1 uncultured Chloroflexota bacterium
CGCACAAGCCAGTTGGTGCTGGCGTGAGCGCTTGGGCTGCGTGGGCGCAGGTGGCCGGCGATCCCCAAGAGGGCAGCCGACACCAGCGCAGCAAGCCACTGGCTGGCGGACACCGCTAGTGCGGGCGAATGGAGAGCCGCCTGCACGCTCGTCACGCTCAGCATGACTGCCAGCGTACTGCCAATCGCCCAGCGCCAATCCCAGAGAATGATGCTGCTTGCTGCCAGTCCGACGAGCAAAAGGATGCCTGGTCCTGTCGCTATCAGGCCACCCAACAGGGCAAACGGTGAGAATTCCATCAGCGAACCAGCAAGAGTCCCATCAGCAACAGGACGACGAACCAGCCGAGATAGCCGGCACCTTCCACCACGCGCAGCGAATTGTGGCCGATCTGGGCAGCGCGGTCGATTCCCCAGAGGATCAGTTGAAAGAGCCACTCCAATTGGCTGACCTGGCTGATACGGTTTGGCCAGGGACCAAGGCGCGGCCACACGCGCGGCCGTGCCCACACCAGACCAAATCCCAGCAGCAACGGTAACCCCAGCGTCACCCATACATCGATGCCCGCCACGACGTTGGGCGGATCACCCAGTGTCGCAGGCAGTGTACCTGGGATGGCAACCAGGGTTTCGGCAAAACGCGGCAGAAAGCCGGCCACAGCCAATGGCAGTCCGAGCGCCAGACAGGCCGCCAATAGCTTGAGTAAGTAGTTGTCCGGCAGATCGGTGCTTGCTTTGTGGTCAGTGCCCCAACTGCGCAGAACAGAGGCGATCAGCAAACCCTGTGCCAGCATGTAGAGGACAAAGGCCGGCCAGTAGAGGGGACCGTTGTTGAGCATACTTGCCAGGGCCGGTTGGCTCATAAAGCCGGGCGTGAAGGGGACGCCGGCCAGCGCCAGGGCACCGACACTGACTGGAATCTGCCAGCCCCATGCGCGCCAGACTTGCTCGCCGACCAGCCATAGCCCTCCTCCTAGGGCAAAGGCTGTCAGCGGCCAGAAGAGCGACGCAGGCCCTGTGTTCTGGCCTAAGATGCCGGCCAACGCAGCCACGCCAGCCGCCGCAATCAGCACAAAAACTACGTAGTGCACATGGTCCTGCGCCGTCCATGCTGCCAGCGCAGCGATGAAGATCGCCAACGTGATCGCCAGCAGGACTTCTGGCGAGAGTAGCAGCGCAGCGCCGCCTAGGTGCAGGGTCCAACCCAGTAGCCACAGCCCGCCCAGCACCGGTGTCAGATGATCGAGCAGTCGCTCGGATAGATTCAGCCGGTGTGCCGAGCGCGGCAGGAGCCACAGGTGAAACGGATACAGGCCGGAGCGGATGGTCGTTGCCAGCAACAGGAGCACCAGCGTCTCTACGGGTATGTTCCCGGCTGCAAGCTCTTGTGCCAGACCGCTGGGGCCGGCTGGCAGAATGCCGATCAGCAGGAACATGGCGCCCACCAGGCTGAAGATATGTGCCTCGCCCGAACGTATGTACGCTGTCGCCGCATCGCCAGTCGGGGGCGCCTCTACTGCCAGACGCAAAATGACGGTCAGGTCCAGGAGCACCCAGGTCAGCAGCACTGTGAGCAGGTTCCCGCTGTTGACGAAGAGCATGCTGGCAGCCAGGATCGCCAGATCCATGGCCAACACGGCATTGAGCCGTGACGCAGTGCGCTGCCTGCCCGCAGGCGGCCGGTTGAGCAAGATACCCAAACCGCCGACCAACAACACCAGGGCACCGATATAGTAATTCCAGCCGTCGGATATCCAATAGAGATTGGTGGTGCTCTGCAGGAGTGGCTGCCAGGGCTGGCCATAGGTGGGAACGACGCCTACGTACTGCAGGCCAAC
>CAIRNL010000624.1 GCA_903879975.1 uncultured Chloroflexota bacterium
GCTACGCCGCTGCTGTCCGCTACGCAGACGATGCGAAAGGCCAGCCCGTAGCGCTGCACCAGCTCGGTCTGTTTCATTTCCAAAATGCGCAGAAAGCCGCGGTTGACATTGCCCAGCCCAATGAGGGCGATGTCGATCGTGCGTGGTTGGTGCATGGTTCAGGCTCTATCAGGTGACCGGTGTGTTTCTGGGTTTGTCGCCAAGCGCTCGTTCTATAGCCGCACCCAGTGCCAGGGCTACATCCTCGCGCCACGGCCGTGCTGCGATCTGCACGCCGAGGGGCAGGCCGTTTTGCGTTCGCCCGGCCGGCACGACCACGACCGGCCAGCCCAGCAGGCTGAAGGGCAGCGTGTAGTCGAAGCGCCGGCGATCCAGCTCGCGAAAAGGAGGTGCAGGGTGCGGCGCCACTGGGCAGATGATGGCATCGTAGGCGCGTATGAATTGGAGCAGGAACGAACGGTAGCCATCCCACGCCTCGTACAACTCGACCACGTCCTGGCCACGCAGGCTGGCGATTTCGCGATAGGCCTCGCTGATGCCGCGGCTGTTGCGCACGAAATCGCGCGGCCGCGCCGCTTCCACCAGTACGCCTGCGCGTGCCAGGGACTGTGCCACTGCGCCCACCCTATCGGCGGTTTCCGGCGTGGCCGGTGCTGCGGGATCGCTGGGGAAATAGGCGACGGTCTGTTCGGCCAGGCAGACCGCGCCTGGATCGGGCACAGGCATCGGCACGACGCCGGAATCGACGAAGTCTGGCCCGCAGAGCAGCGGCCACGCCAGGGACAGGTCTGCAGTCGTGCGTGCGATCAGCCCGATCTGCGTGCGCACGTCGGTCAGGCCGCCAGGTTGGTTGTAGACGCCGCTGTTCGGCACACGCCCCACGGTCGGCCTGAGTGCGGCCACGCCGCAGAAGTGGGCCGGCACGCGCAGCCCGCCGCCGCAGTCGCTGCCCAGTCCCAGCGGTGACCCACCGGCTGCCACGATGGCAGCCTCGCCGCCACTGCTGCCTCCGGGTGTGCAGGCTGGAGCGTGCGGGTTGAGTGTGCGGCCATAGAGTAGATTCTCGGTGTCGCTGCCGGAACCGCCCGGCGGGCAGTTGCTCTTGCCGAGCAGAATGGCGCCGGCCTGACGCAGGCGCAGGACGGCTACCGCATCCTCACCGGCATACTCGTGGCGCCGCACCTCCAACCCAACCGTAGTGGGCAGCCCTGCAACGTCGAAGGCATCCTTGACGGTGAAGGGCACGCCGTGTAATGGGCCGTGCAGGCGTCCCTGTGCCAGGTCCAGGTCGGCCTGCCGCGCGCGATCCAGCGCATCCGGCGCAAGCTGCACGATGGCGTTGATCTGCGGGTTGATTTCCCCAATGCGTGCCAGGAAGGCTTGTACAGTTTCTGTGGCGCTCACCGCGCCCGTGCGGATGCGCTGGGCCAGTTCGACAGCAGTGAGGCGCGCGATCGTGTTGTTCATCGTACCATGAATCCGTGGCGCAAACTCGTCCGTTGGGTCAATCGGCGGCGCACACAGCGATCCGCCGAGATTTGGCGACTCACTGGCCTTGGCGCGCTATCCCACACTCTCGAAGAGAGTGTTGTTTGGGTGGCTCACCACCGTCTGGCTCTGCTCGCGCAGGTACTGCTGGAGATAATAGGCGCCGCCGGCTCCCTTGTTGGTGTTGCTGCTGCCCTTCCAGCCCCCGAATGGCTGGTAGCCTGGCCAGGCGCCCGTCGTCGCGCTGCTGGCGCGGTTGACGTAGAGGACGCCTGCCTCGATATTGTCGAGGAATTGCTGTGCCTCGGCGCGCTCGCGCGTGTAGCAGCCGGCGGTCAGGCCGAAGTCGACGTCGTTGGCGCGCGCAATGGCATCGCTAAAGTCACGGAAGCCGGTCACAACCACGATGGGCAAGAACAACTCTTGCTTCCAGAGATAGTGATCCTCGGGTAGATCGGTGACGACAGTGGGCGCCACGTAGTAGCCGCCGGCGTCGAGCACCTTGCCGCCGGTAAGAATACGCCCCTTGGCGCCCAGTTCGGCCGTGACATTCTGGTAATGTTCGTATGCCCGGCGATTGATCAGGGGTCCCATCCAGTTGTCGGAATGGGTTGGGTCGCCGACCTTGACCGCCGTGGTTTGGGCGACCAGTTTGCTCAGGAATTCAGACTTGACGTCCTCATGAACGTAGACGCGCGAACATGCCGAGCACTTCTGGCCGGTGAGGCCGAAGGCGGCTTGCGCCACACCCTGTGCAGCCATGTCCAGATCGGCGCTCCTGGCGACGATGGCAGGGTTCTTGCCGCCCATCTCGGTGATGACGGGCCGTGGTCGCGGCCCGCGCGCAACCTTGGCGTAGATCTCCATGCCCACGCGATAGCTGCCAGTGAAGGTGAAGCCATCGACGCTGGGGTGATCCACCAAGGCGCGGCCGGTCTCCTTCTGACCAGTCACCATGTTGACGACGCCGGCGGGGATGCCTGCGTCGTGGAAACACTGTACGAGCAATGTCGGGCTGAAGGGAGTGTCCTCGGCGGGCTTGAGTACGACCGTGTTGCCGGCCAGGATCGCAGCTGCGGTTGGCCCGCCGGAGAGCGCTACCGGGAAATTGAAGGGCGCTATGACGCCCCACACGCCATAGGGTTTGAGCACGCTGGTGTTGCGAAACTGTGCGCTCTCGTTCTGCTGCGGCAGTACGAAGCCATTATGTTTCTCCAGGATAGCGCAGTAGGCACGGATAAAATCGGCTGTCTCCTCGACATCACCGAGCGCTTCCAGCCGGTTCTTGCCCACTTCGAGGCTGTCAACCGCTGCCAGGTCAAAGAGGCGCTCGCTGATCACGGCGGCTACCTTGCGGAGCAGGGCTGCACGCTCTGGCCAGGGGGTATTGCGCCAGGCTGGGTATGCCGATCGCGCGGCTCTGACTGCGCGATCGATGTCGTCTGCGCTCCCGTCCTGGAAGTGTCCTATCAGGACGCTGGTATCGATGGGGCTGCGCAAAGTGTAGGCGCTGGCGGCGGTGACCCACTGCCCGTCAATGTACATCCGATGGGTCTGGCCCAGGCTGTTGCGTGCCTGTTCCAGCGCGTCTTCGTAGTACTGATCGAGGAGCGGGTCTGGAGTGCCAAGCGTGGAGTAGGTTACCTTGATGTGTTTGCGTTCGGTCATGGTTCTTTCCGTGAAAGTGAGTTGAGTCTGGTGATCGGCAGGTCAGTGACCGCCTGTTGCTATAGTTGTCCGGTCGAGCCCCACTCGACAAGCTTCTGCCGATAGGCTGGATCGTCGTAGCGGCTGAGCAGAAAGGCTGGCGCACAGGCCGGCAGTCTGTCGCCCGTGATGTGTGCGGCCAGCAACTCCCCGCCGGCGCATGCGGCCATAATCCCATAGCCAGAGAGTGCGGCCAGGATAAAGGCCCCGGCCAGGGGCAGCGGGCCAATCAGGGGCCGATTCTCCTGAGTCTTGGTGTAGTAGCCGCCATCGACGTAGGACTTGGGCAGCTTTTCGAGATATGCAGTCAGGCCGGGTGCCAGCGTCGACATGCCGCGCAGAACGATTTCGGTAAAGTCGGGGTCGATGGGCAGGGGGAAGCGCGGCGGCACCGGTTCCAGATGATAGGCCCAGAGCATGAGCACGGTCTTGGCGCCGTGGCCCCCCTCTGGCCGGAAATGGATTCCGCCAGGGAAGGTGTCGAGCAGGTAGCGTGTTGCGGCGTTCTCGGCCAGCGCCTGGCGCTCTTCGTCCGACCACGGCAGCCGTTGCTCGTCCTCCCAGATGACCAACGGTGCCTCGCGTGGGATGATGCCCAGCCGATCCTCCAGCGCCATTTTCAGATGCAACTCGCAGAAAATGGGCAGGTCCAGCCCTGCCAGGCGGCCAGCTTCGGTGGCCAGCGGGCCGGCCGCATTGACCCAGGCGGCGGTGTGGATGGTCTCGGCCGTGCCGTTGGCTGCGATCTGCACGGCGTTGATGCGCCCGCCCGTGCAGTCGATCCCTGTGACGCGCCCGGAGACGAAACGTACCCCGTGCGCGCGCGCCCGCTCCAGCATGGCCATGCCCAGCTGCTGCCCGCTGAGCCAACCACAGCGCCGTGCATGAAGCAGCGCAATCGTCTCGCCTGACAGATAAGGGAAGTGCTGTCGAATCAGCGCTGGGTCGAGAAAGAGATCGGCGCCGTCGGGCTGGCCGTGCCAGTGCTCGGCATTGGCCGGGATGTAGACCGGATCGTGTGCGGTGCCGGCATGCACGCGCAGCGTGCCCGCGCCCAGGCGCTTCGCGGATTTCGCAGACTCCACCAGGCGTGGCACGGAGGCTGGGTTGCCGGTGGCATAGAGATAGCCGCGGCGGTTCAGACGCAGGCGGTGGTCGGTCTCTGTATCGAGTTCCTCGAGCAGATCGATACTGCGGTTCATGAAGCTCACCATGGCATCGTCGGGGCCTGGCCACCAGTTGCGATAGGCTTCTGTTGACTTGTCGCTGGTCAGCGACAGGGGGGGCCGCTCGTCAACCAACACGACATGGCGGACGCCGCGTTTCACTGCCAGATGATAGGCCGCAGCGATGCCGGCAATCCCGGCACCGCAGATGACGACTTCAGCGCTAGAGGTGGTCATGGTCGGTTCTCCAACGGTGCGCATTCGGCGCCAAGACAGGATCCGGCTGCGAAAATGGGCGTGTGGATCGCTGTTGTTGTTGTGCCGGCGTTGCGTTCGCTCAGGTTCGATGGAAGCATATCACGGGTAGCGGCTACAACGACGGCCTGCTACGTCCCGGTCGACGCGTGAGCCCGAGGGGCACGCGGTCGGGCTATTTGCCCTGCCAGGAGGGTTTGCGTTTTTCGACAAAGGCGGCCATGCCTTCCTTCTGATCTTCGGTGGAAAAAAGCAGGTTGAAGGCACATCGCTCGAAGAGGATACCCTCGGCGAGGGAGCTCTCGAAAGCGCGGTTGACGGACTCCTTGGCCATCCGCAACGCAACCGGTGCCTTTGCGGCGATTTCGGCAGCCAGCGCAAGGCTATCTTCCAGGAATGATGAGGCGGGGAAGACCCGGGAGACCAGGCCAAAGCCTAGCGCCTCCTGCGCTGAAATGCGGCGGCCCGTCAGGATCATGTCCATGGCGACCGACTTGCCGACGGCGCGCGTCAGCCGTTGTGTGCCGCCTGCGCCAGGGATGACACCCAGGTTGATCTCTGGCTGGCCGAACTGCGCAGTCTCTGCTGCAACGATGAGGTCGCAGAGCATGGCCAACTCGCAGCCGCCGCCCAGGCAATAGCCGCTCACAGCCGCCACGACAGGTTTGGCAATGCGTTGTACTGCATCCCAGTAGCCGAGGAACGGGCTGCCCATCATGTCGACCACCGTGGCATCGGCCATCTGTTTGATGTCGGCGCCGGCGGCAAAGGCCTTCTCGCTGCCAGTGACGACAATGCACCCGATGCCCTCATCGGCGTCAAGGGTCTGCAGGGCATGCACCAGTTCGCTCATCAACTCGCTGTTGAGTGCGTTGAGGGCCTGTGGCCGGTTCAACTGCGCGATGCCGACCCGTCCCTGCCGGCTGACAATCAGATGCGCATAGGCTTCGTTCATGATTTCGCTCCTCTCGAGAAGTGAATAGAACGCCAGCTGGGTGGATGCGAACGGGGAAAAAGCAATCCACATCCACTGCGTTCTATCGGGATCTATGCTGTGACGAGTTCCCCTGCTTCGGCCTGCCAGTAGACCGGATCGTAGGCGGGCAGCTCACAGCGTATGGGGTGGTCTGCGCGGTCGCCCAGAGCGTAGGCGGCCTGAACCAACGTGTGAATCTGCGAGGTGCCTTCGTAGATGACGGCGCTCTTGGTATTGCGCAGGTGGCGCTCGACATTATATTCATCGGAATAGCCGTAGGCGCCGTGAATTTGCACAGCGTCGTTGGCGCAGCGATTGGCGGCGTCGGTGCAGAACCACTTGGCCATGCTCGTTTCGCGCGTGTTGCGGATGCCCTGGTTCTTGAGCCAGCCGGCCTTCCAAACCAGCAACTGGCCAGCGTCGATGCTTTGTTGCATGGTGGCCAGCATCTGTTGCACGAGCTGATACTCGGCGATGGGGCGGCCAAAGGTCTGGCGCTGTCTGGCATATTTGATCGACTCGTCGAGGCAGGCTTTCATGACGCCGACTGCGCCGGCCGCCACGCCGTAGCGGGCATTGTCCAGTGCGCTCATGGCGATCTTGAAACCCTCCCCTTCCAGACCCAGGCGGTGGCTCTTCGGGACACGCACGTCGTGCATACTGATCCAGCCGGTGTTGCTGGCGTGCACACCCATTTTGCCTTCGATCGTACCCGTCGTCAGCCCTTTCCAGCCGCGCTCCAGGATGAAGCCGGTGATGCCGGCTGTGCCCTTGGAGGTGTCGGTTTTCGCAAAGACCAGGAAGCGATCCGCCACATTCGAGAGCGTGATCCACATCTTTTCGCCGTTGAGGATGTACTCGTCGCCGTCCTTGCGAGCCGTGGAGCGCATGGCGGCGACATCGGAGCCGGCGCCTGGCTCGGTCAGCCCGAAGCAGGCGATGTGCTCGCCGCGCGCCAGCGCTGGGAGGAACTCATTCTTCTGCTCCTCTGTGCCCCACTGAAAGATCGGCAGTGCATGCAGGCCCAGATGCACTGCAATTGTCTCGCGCACCGATGAGTCGCCGTACTCCAGCGCCTCGGAAACAATACCCAGGGCAATGTAGTCCAACCCGGCGCCGCCATAGCGCACGGGCAGGCACAGGCCGAGGAAACCGAGTTCGGCCATTTTGGGCAGCAACTCGTGCGGATAGGTGTGATTGCGGTCGTGTTCCTTAATGATGGGCATGACTTCTTTGCGGGTGAAATCATAGGCCATTTTTTCGATCATTTTGTGTTCATCAGAAAGGTGAAAGTCCATAAAAACCCTCTTCGGTGAGAATTGAGCCTCAGTGCGCTGCCTCGTCGGGGCCGTCCCTGCCGATCCCTCTGTCACTGTCGCCCCTGCAGCCGAAATTCACAAGAATCATAGATCGATCAGGGGGGCAGTGGCCGCAGAAGTCCAGATGAATCATACCACGCCTGCGGCGCTTTGGAGCAACGAGCGGGGTAGTGTATCTCTGGTGGTTGAAATTCGACGCTGAACGAGGCTGGCTCCGCTGGATCGGGTGCCTTTTGTGGGTTGGGAAGGACACAATGGAGGAGGGCACATTGTGGATCGTTGTGATGGTACTGCCAGTTCAGCAAGTCGTCACGCAGACAAAAAACGGGTAGAATGTCAGTGTCTAGAGAGCTCTCTGTTGCTGTTGCGGGTAGTGTGCCCGCAACAGCAACAGAACTCCATGGCCTTTTCAACTCATACGTCCAAGGTAGCAAATGGGGTAATGGACCTGTCGCCATGCGCATTTTTCTCGACCAGATCGGCTGTCGCCTCAACTACAGCGAAATGGAGACGCTCGCCGGCCAGTTGCGCGGCGCCGGCCATACCATCGTGTCAGCGCCAGAGCAGGCCCAGGTCATCATCTTCAACTCTTGTGCAGTGACAGCAGGCGCCGAACGTGACTCGCGCAAACGGCTGAGTGCGCTCCACCGTGCAGGACCGGCCGCGCGCATCGCCGTCACTGGCTGCTGGGCAACGCTGCATCCGCAGCGGGCTGCGACCGTGCCGGGCGTTGCGCGGGTCGCCACCAATCAGCGCAAGGAGATGCTCGCGGCTCTGCTGGAGCCATGGAGCGCCGAATTCGACGACCCGGACATGCTGGCGCACATGCAGCCCGACGGGATCCCGCTTGCCCGCCCCGACCAGTCCGATGCGCGTGCGAGCCGGACGCGCGCCTTCGTCAAAGTGCAGGACGGCTGCAACAACCGCTGTACGTTTTGCATTGTCACCAGCCTGCGCGGTGCAAGCCGCAGCCTGCCGCTGCGCGCCATCGTCGACGAAGTACAGGCGGCGGCCGAAAGCGGCATCATGGAGGCCGTGCTGACCGGCGTCCACCTGGGCAGCTACGGTCGCGACCTGCCGGGCGCGGCAGCCAGCGATCTCAAGGAACTGGTTGCCGCCTTGCTGGAACAGACGGAGATCCCACGCCTGCGCCTGAGCAGCCTGGAACCGTGGGAATTGGCTGACGGCTTCTTCGACCTGTGGGCGCGCTGGCCCGGCCGTCTCTGCCCGCATCTGCATCTGCCCTTACAGGCCGGCACCGATCGCCAGCTGCGCGCCATGGCCCGCCGCTGCACCACGGCCAGCTTCCGCAAGCTTGTCGCCGACGCACGCGCGGCCATCCCGCATCTGATCCTCACCACCGACCTCATCGTAGGCTTTCCTGGCGA
>CAIRNL010000625.1 GCA_903879975.1 uncultured Chloroflexota bacterium
GATCTCGTAGACGCGGTCGTAGCCACCTACGATAAGCCGCTTGAGGTAGAGCTCGAAGCTGATACGTAAGTAGAGATCCTGATGCAGTTGGTTGTGATGCGTGACAAAGGGGCGTGCGGCCGCGCCGCCGTAGAGCGGCTGCAAGATCGGAGTCTCCACTTCGAGGAAACCCTCACCGTCGAGAAAGCTGCGCAGCGCGCGGATGATTGCCGCGCGCGTCCGGAAGATGTCACGCACTGGCGAATTCGCCAGGAGATCGACATAGCGGCGCCGGTAACGCTTCTCCTGATCACGCACGCCGTGCCACTTATCTGGCATGGGCTTGAGCGCCTTGGCAAGGAACTGCACCTCACGCACGTCGACACTGAGTTCGCCGGTCTTGGTCACCACCAGCGCGCCGGTTGCACCGACGAAATCGCCCAGGTCGATGAGTTTCTTCCATACATCGTCATAGAAGTTAGCGGGCATCGAATCCCTGCGCAATACAAGCTGGATCGAACCGGTGCCATCTTCCAGATCGGCAAAGCTCATCTTGCCCATGATCCGCATCCGTTTGATGCGCCCGGTGACGGTGACAGCATCCTCGCCCGCTGCACCACGCTCAAAAAGCGCGCGCGCAGCGGCGATCGAGTGCGTACGCTTGACGCGCGCCGGGTATGGGTCGATACCGGCGGCCACAAGTTCCTCCAAGTTGCGCAGGCGCGACGCTTCCTGGTCGGAGAGGGTGGCCGGATCAAAAATTGGGTGAATTGGTTCACTCACACGCATCCCCTCGCCTTTCTGGTCGTGGGCATCAGCATGCCTGGCACTGCATTAGCCGGGCACAGACAGGTTGGGGGCATTGCCGATCGGGGGGCCGCTGGCCCCAGTTTCTGTGGCCGACGCGGTTACTTGACCTTCACGATTTCGAAGACGATTTCCCCGCCAGGCGATATGACGATAGCCTGGTTGCCGGCACGCTTATTGAGCAGCGCCCGTCCCATAGGACTCTCATTACTGATCCGTCCCTGCGCCGGGTTGGCCTCAGGCGGTCCGACAATCGTGTATTCCTCTTCCATCTCCGTGCCCTGCTCGCGCACGATGACCGTCCGCCCAATCACGACAACGTCCGGCGCAACGTCGGCATCGTTGATGACCTTGGCATTCTTGAGGATGACCTCAAGCTCGCGGATACGCCCTTCCAGAAAGCCCTGAGCTGTCTTGGCCTCGTCATACCCGGCGTTTTCGCTGATATCACCCTCGGCCTTTGCCTCAGCAATCATCTGGGCAACTTCGCGCCGACGCGTCGTCGTCAGGTATTCCAGTTCGTCCTTGACCTTTTGGAGGCCTTCAGGAGTCAAGTAAACAGGTTGATTGTTACTCATAATCCAGTCTCTTGGAACTACGTTCCTTCTCTAAAAACACTGCCTCCCGGCGTCGTTGCCGGGCGCAAAAAACCATGATAGCGGTGGGCACAAGGCAGCAGTGCAGGGGCCAGGTTGTCTGGAGATGAGCATCCGGCACTCCCCCTCGTCCTCCGGTATGTCGGCCGCTCGAGCGCCGTAACCCCTTGGACCGAGGGCGTCGGTTGGGACAATCATCCGTATTCATCTCCCCAGTGCACGTGGGCCTCGATAGACCAGCTTTTGCCACATGACGTCACGTGGAGAGCGATCTGACCAATCGCCCCACGAAACTGCCAACGGCATCCGCTTCGGGCTATGAAAAACACCGCCTGACTGAGGCGGCGCCTGAGCGTTGCTGCGTCCATCAAAGTGAACGCCGACCCAATGGCCGGCTTTCATATGACCAAAGTATATCGCATCCCCGGTTTTCTGTAAAATCACATTTTCGCCCTGCTCCGAAAGTCAGTATCATGTGCGCTATGAATACAAATATGGAATCCCACGAGATTTTTGACCGCTTTGCACGCTTTTACGACGATGACTATCGCGGCGAGCAGGATGACATCGAGGCGATCGCCCTGCTCGCTGCCGAGTACGGCGATCCCCTGCTGGAGCTGGGATGCGGCACTGGGCGCGTGTTGGTTCCGCTGGCAGCCGCCGGACATACCATCAGCGGAGTGGACATCAGCCGGACACTGATGGACGGTGCAGCACACAAATTGGCACAGCTCAAGCAGGCCAGCCGCGCCACCCTGGTGCAGGCTGACCTGCGCACCTTTGACCTTGCGCGCAGAGATTTTGCCTTTGCCTTTTGTACGAGCAATACGCTCATGCATTTTGTCACGGCCGACGAACAGTTGGAGGTGCTGCGCAATACGTGGCGCCATCTGCGGCCGGGCGGCCACCTGTTCATCGACCTGTTCAACCCAGACATCCCGCGCCTGCTCGCTATCAATGGGTCCCTGGAACTTGCCGATCAGTGGGTAGACAACCAGACCGGCGCCGAAGTCCAGAAGTGGAGCGTGCGCACCATCGACCTGGCCGAGCAGTTGCAGGAGACGCTCTTCATCTACGAGGAGACTTTTGCCGACGGGCGCAGCCGGCGCACCAACTGCCCCTTTACGCTGCGCTTTCTCTGGCGCAGCGAGGCTGAGCTGATGCTGCGCCTGGCCGGTTTCCTTGTAGAGGACGTCTGGGGCGATTTTGATGGCTCGCCCTACCTGTCGGAGAGCGAACATCTGATCCTGCTGGCGCGAAAACCTTTGTCCACCTGAACCCACTCCAAACAGATGCGAGGCTGAAATGCATGAATCCGTGAAAGTACACCGCGAAGCACAGCGCACCTTCCAACGCCTGCTGTCGCAGCTAGAGATGGAGTTCGCTGCGGTCGTCCCCAACGATGTGTGGACAACCTTCCGGCGCCGGCTGGAGGAGCACTTCGCCGATCTCTTTACATGCCTGCTTGAACTCTACGGCGACCGCTACGACTTTCTCTATCATCTGGAGCGAATTGTGGCAGAGGCAGCCCAGTCTTGGCTGGCGAGATCGGATGAGCTGAAAGCACTCGACCGCGTGCGCGAGCAGGAGCCACGCTGGTTTCAGTCCGAAAAGATGCTGGGCGGCGTCTACTACGTCGATCTCTTTGCCGGTGACCTCCAAGGGATGCGCGACAAGATTCCTTACTTCAAAGAGTTGGGGCTGACGTACCTTCATCTCATGCCGCTCTTCAGAGCGCCTGAAGGCGACAACGACGGCGGTTATGCAGTCAGCGACTATCGCCAGGTTGACTCGAAGCTTGGCAGCATGGACGATCTACGCGCTCTGGCCACAGCCTTGCGCGAGAATGGCATCAGCCTTGTGCTCGACTTCGTCTTCAACCACACCGCGGACGAGCACCGTTGGGCACTGGCCGCTCAGGCAGGTCAAGAGCAATACGCCGACTACTACTTCCTCTTCCCGGACCGCACCCTGCCCGACGCCTACGATCGCACGCTGCGCGAGATTTTCCCCGACCAGCATGCCGGTAGCTTCACTTACCGGCCGGACATGAAGCGCTGGGTATGGACAACCTTCAACGCCTTCCAGTGGGATTTGAATTACCGCAACCCGGAGGTCTTCCGCGACATGGCCGCCGAGATGCTTTTTCTAGCCAATGCCGGAGCTGAGGTACTGCGCCTCGATGCGCTTGCTTTCACTTGGAAGGAGCTGGGCACGAGCTGCGAAAGCCTGCCCAAGGCGCATACTCTCGTGCGAGCGTTCAACGCTGTCCTGCGCATCGCCGCACCGAGCCTGCTCTTCAAGTCAGAGGCAATTGTCCACCCCGACGAGGTGATTCGCTACATCAGCGCCGGGGAGTGCCAGCTCTCCTACAACCCGCTGCTCATGGCGTTGCTCTGGAACAGTCTAGCCACCCGCGAGGTGCGTCTGCTGCGCTATTCTCTGAGCCATCGCTTCCGGATTCCCAACGACTGCGCCTGGGTCAACTATATCCGCTGCCACGACGACATCGGCTGGACCTTTGACGACGGCGATGCCAGCGCGTTGGGCATCAACGGTTACGACCATCGCCACTTTCTCAACAGCTTCTACACCGGGCGCTTTCTGGGCAGCTTTGCGCGCGGCCTGCCCTTCCAGGAAAACCCGCGCACGGGCGATGCGCGCATCTCCGGAACACAGGCATCGTTGGCGGGGCTCGAGCAGGCGCTGCGCAGCGGCAACCCCAACGAGATCGAACTCGCTGTGCGACGCATCCTGCTGCTCAACGCCATCATCTTCAGCATTGGGGGTATGCCCCTCATCTATCTTGGCGACGAGATTGGGGTGCTGAACGATTACGGCTATGCCGACGATCCGGGCAAAACAGATGACAGTCGCTGGGTACACCGTGCGCGCATCGACTGGGCACAGATGGCGCGCCGTGCAGAACCTGACACTATCGAAGGGCGCATCTACGGTGGCCTTGCGCACCTGATCGCCGTGCGCAAGGCCACGCCTGCCATCGCCGGCAACGACATGGATGTACTGAACCTCGGGAACGACCATCTCTTTGCCTTTGTGCGCACCGGCCATAACGGACAGCGACTCCTGGTGCTGGCCAATTTCTCGGAGCATACCCAGCCCGTCCCGTCCAACGAACTACGCGTGTACGGCTTGCGCTACGCGTTCCACGATCGGATCTCCGGGCACACTGTCGAACTGGGCAGTGAACAGGTCGTGCTGGAACCTTATCAGGTTCTCTGGCTTACACCCTGAACACCTTCCACAAAAACTATGCACGTCACAGCTTTGACATATAATCATCACCGGGTCTGGACAAAGTCCAGATTTTCGTTCCGAGCAGGCGGGCAAACGATTCGCGAAGCGCCACCAAAGCTACCACAGAAGCTGTAGAGGATGGACAGACGCAGCTTTTGTCCACGAAAAAGCGAGGCGCCGGCCGGCGCCTCGCTCTGCACGCAACTCTCTTACGCGCGGTCACTCAACATTCACTGTAGCCACAGGCAGCACACTTTCGACACCCTTCCACATTCAGGAAACTGGCTTCGCCGCAGTCGGGGCAGATATCACCGATGGGCTTGGCGGCAATTGGCAGCGCAAGTTGCTCGGCCTGGGGTTCGTCAGCAACCCGCGGCAACTCACTGAGATGCTCGGCGAGCACCTGGGCGATGCCGTCGGGCAGCGAACGTACTCGGTTGGCACCAAAGCCCAAGGGCCGCCCTCCGCCGATACCCGCCATCTCATCCATCACCCAGCGCAGGCGTTCAGCAGGTGGCAGCGAAGCGGGCATGCGCAGCACCAGGCTGATGAGACGGCCCATGGCCTCGCTGACCGCGGTCACCTCGGTGCCCGCCTTGCCCACGTTCATGAAGACCTCGAAGGGTTCGTTACGGTCGTCACTGTTGACAGTGATATAGGCAGTACCCAATGGCGTATCCTTGCGATAGGTCGCACCGTGCAACTTGGCCGGCCGCGGGCGCTTGACCATGGAGTGCTTGAAATCGATGACCCCGTGGCCAGCATCCGTCTCACTATGATGGCCATTGGCGTAATGGCCGTTGGCCTGGGCTGCGTCTGCAGCTTTGCTGTTTGGCTCTTCTTTCTTCTGCTTCGTTGCCTTGGTCTCAAGCACCACTTGCTCACGGCTGCCCGTGACGTAGACGGTCAGACCCTTACAGCCGGTCTCCCAGGCCAGCATATAGGCCTTGGCCACATCCTCTTCGGTTGCCCCCTCGGGAAAATTGCAGGTATTGTGATTGCCGAGCCCATTCGCAATGAATGTGTGGGAACCAGGCACACTGATGTCAAAGACCTCGGCAAAACCGGTGCCGACGCTTGCAACCTCCACATAGAGCTTGCCAGGTTCGTCCTGCGCAAAGAAGCTTGCTGCGTAAGAATCGCGGGCAGCCGGGGCCAGCGCCTGGAAGAGCTGCAGTGCGTCACCGCGCTCCAGCCGGTGCCCTTGTAGAAGATTGGCGCGCGCACGCTGGAAGACTGCCTGATCTTCGGCCGCATCGGTGTAAACGTTGTGCAGCGCGCGTTGCTCGCCTGTCTGCAGCTCGCGCAGCGACATAGTGACCGCAGCAGGCAACAAGCGGCTGTAGTTGCGTGTGCGCGTCATCCTGCCTGCGTTGCGCCGTTCCAGCCGCTCGTTCTTCCATACCTCGACAAAGCTGATCTGTTCGGCCAGCGTCTCCAGTTCACCGCCCTGTACCATCAGACTCCACGCTTGATCTGCATTCTGGCGCACTGTCGCCAGGACGCCCATGTTGAGCAACAGAGTCTGTAGCTGCTGAATGAGCCTGCGGCTCGCCATGGTAATCCCCAGCAGGCGGCCATTGGCGTTCATGAAGCCATCCAGCATCAGCCCACGCAGGAAGCCGGCAATTTCCACTCGCCCGGCACGCAGGATGCAGGCTGGAATCACCTTGTTCTCGGCGCCTGCCTCCATCTCCAGGTCGACCAGCAACCAGTTCCGCAACGCCCGCGAGTGAATCTGCAGTGAGTGCACTGTGTTGCGATTGTCTTTGAGAACAATGCTCTCTAGGCCGAACAGCGTGCGCACCGCTTCTTGCAGCGACTCAAGCAATGCCGTATCCGGATTGGTAATCGTGACGCCGTTGCCCGTAATAGCGCCCTTCGAAGTGACGCAGCCCAGGAAAAACGCCAGCCTCTCGCTCATCTGCCCTGGGAACGTCACAGGCTTGCTGCTGGCCCGATCGCTGCCGGAATACGCCGGAAGCGCTTGGCGCGGTGCACCGAAACGCTGCTGGTTGCCGTAGAAGACGGCCACATCACCGGGTTTGAGCTCGTCGAGCCGGCGAAACTGCACGGCGCCCTGTTCGTCGAGTACCTGAATGCGATGGTTGCAGGTACCCTCGATCTCGAAGCCGAAATCGAACGTCACCTTGCGCGTCTCACGATATCCGCCGTAGTAAAACGCATCGGTGCTTTCCACGCCCTGTGGGCTGACGATACGCCGCTCCAGCGCAGCAAACTGGTCAGGCAGCCGCTGATCTGAAAGCTCTTCGAGAGCGACCAGGCCATTCTCCGTCAACAAGAGCGTACCGCCTGTGACACACTTACTGATTGAATTGTCGGTGAACGCCTGAATCGCTGCCTGCATCCGTACGTGCTCGTCTGCAGTGATGTCGCCGCTGACGACAAAGGTGTTGCGCAAGTCATCCGGCAATTCGTCCAACCCCTGGCAGGAGCCGTAGGTCGCCACATGCTGCCTGATGTGCATCTTGGCAGGGTCATCGAGCTTCGTCCGCTCAAGTGCCTGGTCAAAAAGCGGGCTGGTGTACACCAGTTCGACATTCTTGTCCCCATCCTTAAAATGGCGAACGTAGCCCAGCGCAAAGACCGGCTCGCAGCCGTAGCCCTCGCAGCCGACAACGGTGGCGATCGTGCCTGTAGGCGCCACGGTCGTCTGCGCGGCGTTACGGATACCGTGTGCCTCAATGCCGCTCACGATGGCCTGCCAGTCGAGCACGGGCCGCTGCCAGTCGTGGCTGAAGGGACGCAGCGGCATGGGCACCTGCCACTTCATGCCACCCTCGGCATCCTTGTCGTAAATGCTGCCGGCAAAGGCCAGGAACGGACCCCGCTCTTGCGCCAGCTCGATGCTGCACTGCATGGCGTGGAAGCGCACGAATTCCATGATCTGCGCCGCAAACTCCTGTCCTTCCTCACTTCCATAGCGGATGCCAAGCTGATACATCATATCGCCCAGCCCCATGATGCCCAAGCCGATGCGCCGCGCACGGTAAGCAGCCTCAGCCACCTGCGGCACG
This sequence comes from uncultured Chloroflexota bacterium, assembly GCA_903879975.1. GTDB lineage: Bacteria > Chloroflexota > Anaerolineae > Caldilineales > Caldilineaceae > Caldilinea. Next base: position 7,679 of record CAIRNL010000625.1, read on the forward strand.
GCCGGCACATAAGCGTTCGCGCTCACCACGTTGTCGAGAAAACTCGTGCTCTCGCGCACGGTGCGTTCGAGCAGTACCCAGTCGACCACGGGCCGACCGTCTGTGGCGTGTGCAACATGCTTCGCCAGGTTGATGGAACCAAGGCAGCAATTCTCGTAGGGTCCCAGCCATTGTTCGCCGCAGTTATGTGCGACCAGGCCATTGGCGATCAGGCTATGGGTATCAGGTTGGGTCAAATCATAGACATCAGCCACGCCAGCATCCTCAATCGAGCGCACGACATCTTCGTAGAATTCTCGATCTGCGGCGCGCTTCTCGCCAGCGACGGCGTGCATCAGCGCAGCTTGCTTGCTGCTCTGCAGGAAACCGATCTTCTCAGCAAAGAGATTTCGGTTGGTCTTGGCCAGGATCAGTTCATACTGTGCCTGGTGTGCATAGAGGCGCCAGTCGCCCTTGCCGTCAGGCAACGGTCTCGTCCCCGCTGCACATTGCCTCTGAAGACGGGCAACGATGCCAAAGTTGCTCAGTAGCAACTGCACCTCTTGCAGCAGGCGCAACGAACTGCTGGCCAATCGCACGCTGCAATCCTGCTTCTGGTCATTGAGCAGCACCGTGTCGCCGGCGCTGAAGAGGCCTTGCAGAAAGCCGACCACGGCCGTGCGTGGGGCGCGCCAGAGGCTTGCCGGCACACCTCGTTCGTGCATTTTTGCAGTCGACACACCCAGAGACCGGAAAAAGCGCAAAGGAAGTCGGCCATATGAGAGCTGGCTGACCTGACTGAGTTGGTGCACATGCCCTTCACCAAACCAGCTCCTCAGCGTACCCTGCACCCGCGTGAGGAGATCATCTTCGGAGAAAGAAAAGCCCACGGGAATCTGGCTCTCCTCGGAGAGCCAGCCGCCGCCTACCAGACACCCCAACACAACGCCCAGGGAATGGCTCCACCGTGTGGGCAGATTGGCATATTGCACCTGAACATCGCTGCGCTGGCGGGTGCGGCCGGCAGCCTCACTGCCGCCATAAGCGATTGCGGCCACGTGCTCATGGAGCAACTCTGCCTGCGGCAGTTGTTCGTTGCGGCTCCAGGCGCCTTCGCCGCTCTGCAGCAGCAGACGGTCATCTGGCTTGAGATCGCGCAGCGCCACATAGCCTTGCAACGTCAGGAATCGATGATCGGGCGTGGCGGTAACAGTATAGCCCTGGCGGGTGGTGAGGCGCATCACCGGTGTCTGTTGCCGTGTCATCCAGGCGGGTGATGCCATGCGCAGCGCCACGCCACGTGCGGCCCCGGTCTGCTCGTCCGGCAGCGCACGATTGTCGGTGACGATGAAAGCGCCCTGCTCCAGTTCGGCCAGTTCTGCGATCGTCAGCAAGCCCAATTCGGTCGGGATGCGCGTCTCACCCACAAAACACGGGTTGGTTGCCTCGAGATCGTACAGGTGCGGCACCGGATTCGAGCGGTTGGCGGCGTCGATGAAGAGCGCACCGGGCTCGCCGTTGTGGTGGGCGTAGCGAACAATTTTGGCGAACAGATCGCGTGCCCGCAGCGTCTTCCACACTGCGCCGTTCCGCGGGTTACGCAGTTCGAAATCGGTGTCATCGCGCACGGCAGCCATGAACTCGTCGGTAATCGCCACCGAGATGTTGAAATTGGCGATTTTACCCTCTTGGGCCTTGCACTCAACGAACTCCTCAATGTCGGGATGGTCGACCCGTAGCACACCCATGTTGGCGCCGCGCCGACTGCCGCCCTGGGCGATCTCACCAAAAGCCTGATCGTAGACACGCAGGAAGCCCACCGGCCCTGTTGCGCGCCCGGACGAGGTGTGCACGATATCATTCTTCGGGCGCAGGCGGCTGAAAGAGAAGCCATTGCCGCCGCCTGTCTGCTGGATCAATGCGGCGACGCGCAGAGTACTGAAGATACCGTCGGCGTCCCTGCCCATGTCATCCTGGATAGGCAGGACGAAACAGGCTGCCAGTTGACCCAGCGGTGTGCCGGCGCCGGTGAAGGTCGGGCTGTTGGGGAAGAATCGGCGTTCAGACAACAGGTCATAGAAGGCCCTGGCCATACCGTCGACGTCGCCACCGTGCTCACGCTCGACCTGAGCGATGTGATATGCCACGCGGTAAAACATACCGGCCGGCGTCTCCAGATAGGAACCATCAAAATCGCGGCGCAGATAGCGCTTTTCCAGCACTTTGATGCTGTTCTCGCTGAGATCGATGGCGGTATCGTTCACATATTCAGGGCACTCAATGGGCTGTCGCTCCCCCTTTACGGTTTCGATGACGGTATATGCTGCTGGCGATGCTGCGATGGTGGCCTCAGCCGCTGAACGTGCAGGGCTGGGGGAATGTTTCGACATGCGCTGTCTCCTCATGAAAAGTAACAAAACTATCGACGTCGCCCGAGGGCGTAGATCATAATGACGCGCGACCCTGCACTTACAGGAAGCAACCGGTGGAATAACAACCCGTGGGGGGGAGTACACCAACCACGGAACACCTGGGAGTACGAGGTTCCTGCGGCGATGCAGGTCGTCTTCAAGACACTGGCTTAGCTGCTGATGGTGGCACTTGGCTGCGGGTCAGCTCAATTCACCTGAGGTTGGTCTCCCCATCAGCCGATCGATCTCACTGCGCACTTCGGTCAGGTCGTTCATGTCCAGGTAGACGCTGGCAAAGCGAATGTACGCGACCTGGTCGATGTGTGCCAACTGGTCGAGTACCATGCCCCCGATCAACTTACTGGGCACCTCGGAACGGCCGAGCGACTGCAACGATTCGGTCAGTTGACTAACCATGTTCTCCATCGTCTCCCGGCTGATCGGGCGCTTGGTCGAAGCGACCTGAATCCCGGATAAAATCTTTTGGCGGTCAAACGGTTCGCGCCGCCCATCACTCTTGACGACCAGCAGGTTAGCAGCAACGTGCTCATAGGTCGTGAAACGCTGCCCACAGTGTTCACATTGCCGGCGACGTCGGATGGAATCGCCAGTGTCTCGGGTATCGATGACGCGATGTGCGGTATACCCGCAGTGCGGACAATTCATTTTATTTCACGGTATATTGTATTGATCTAATAACAAACCACAACATATTGTGGAGCCAGAAACAAAGTATAGCACATGCAGCAAGGGACTGCAAGTGCCGTCCGAGGGTTTCACCAGAGAAAATCGACGACCAACCAGCTACGGCGTGAAATTTTAAGCCCCAAAGTAGCGCATTAGGGTGGGGTTACGAATGCAGGGGAAAGGGATGGGGACAGAGGGCAGACGACGTTGTCCGCTGCCTCTGTCCTCGCATCCCTTCGATGGCTGGGCGCTAGCGTGATGGGATTGAAAAACCAGGATTTTCGGGCACCGCCGCTGGGGAGAGGGCGAACTTACCAAATCCTGGTTTCTATCGATTTCCTCTTCAGCGGCCGTTCGTCGTACGTTGGCGGCGCAGGAAGGCGGGAATGTCGAGATCGTCGCGCTGGAAGGTACGCACCTGGTAGTCAGCCGGGTCACGCTGTGGCTCGCGGCTGTTGCGTTGCTCGGCCTGCGGCTGGTTCTTGAAAGCGCTATTGACAAACTCATACTGATCCTTGGGTTTCGGCCGGTCAAACCCTGTGGCGATGACAGTCAGTTGAATGGCGTCCTTCATGTCGGCGTCGATGACGGCGCCAAAAATGATATTACATTCGGGGTGTGCGTTGCCGCGAATGGCCTCAGCTGCCTCGTTGACCTCGAAGAGACTCATATCCTCGCCACCCTTGATATTGAAGATAATGGAGCGAGCACCTTCGATGGAGACGTCGAGCAGTGCGCTGTGAATGGCGCGTTCGGCAGCTTCCCGCGCGCGGTTTTCACCGCTGCTGCGGCCGATAGCCATAAGAGCCGCGCCGCCGTCCTTCATGATGGTCTTGACATCGGCGAAGTCCAGGTTGATGAGACCAGGAATGGTGATCAGTTCGCTGATGCCCTGGATCCCCTGGCGCAGAACGTCATCGGCCATGCGGAAAGCATCCTTGATGCTGGCCGTCTTGCCGGCAATCTGCAACAGGCGATCGTTGGGGATGGTAATCAGCGTATCGACGTTCGCCTGCAACGCTTCGATAGCCTGCTCGGCATTGCGCCGGCGCTGTGTGCCCTCGAACGTGAAGGGGCGCGTCACGACGCCGATCGTCAGCGCGCCGGCTTCGCGGGCCACATTGGCCACTACCGCCGAGGCGCCAGAGCCGGTGCCGCCGCCCATGCCGGCTGTGACGAAAACCATGTCGGCGCCAGAGAGCATCTCGCGCAGTTCCTCACGGCTCTCCTCACCGGCGCGCAGACCGATCTCGGGGTTCCCACCCGACCCCAACCCTTTGGTAATCTTTTCACCGATACGCATCCGTTGCGGCGCCGACGACAACATCAGCGCCTGAGCATCCGTGTTGACGGCGATGAACTCGACGCCCTGGATGCCTTCCTCGATCATGCGGTTGACAGCATTCTGTCCACCGCCGCCCACACCGACGACTTTGATCTGAGCAAAGTTGTCGACATAGGACAATTGTGCTTTGGTGCTACGGGTCATTGCTCAAACTCCTTCGATGATTGAACGGTTGACGATGACGGTACTTCTCTCTCTTTTTTTACCCCTACTGCGTCATCCGCCCACATGATTGGCCCCCCTATCTGAGGGACGGAGTGCGCACCAATTCCTCCTGTCGGGCTGGGTCGCTTCCGGGCGAACTCCGGCAAGTTCGCTCGATTGGAAGTCTCCCGTCCCGGCAGACTCTATCTCAATCCCTGTCCGGCAACAGGTTCTTGAGCCAGTTCTTCGCTACTGCGAACATTCGACTGCGTGTGGCACTGCCGCTGCCGTGATCTGCCTCGAAACGGCGGTGCATAGCGCGGGCATCTTCCTTCATCCCCCACAGCAGCAGCCCAACCGATGTGGCATAGCTGGGCAACTGCAGAGAGCGGCTCAGCCCGCTGATGGGCAGGCTGGCCTGGGCAGCGCCGACACGGACTGGCAGCCCCAGTGCGCTGCGTCCCAGTTCTGCGAAGCCCGGCAATTGGCTGCAGCCGCCCGTGAGCACGATCCCTGCGGGCAGCCGGTCGCGGAAGCCCTTTGCACTGAGGCGATCTGTGATAATCTCCATCATTTCCAACGCGCGCGCCTCCAACACATCGCAGACAAAGCGGCGGCTGAAGCTGCGCTCAGCCCTCTCGCCAAAGACACTTGCCCAGACCGCCTCATCCGGCGCCACACGCTCAGGGAGCAGCGTGCCGTAGCGCAACTTGAGATCTTCAGCAGTCTCAAATGGGCAGCGTAGCCCGACCGCCACGTCGTTGGTCAGATGGTTGCCCCCCATGTCCAGGATCGTGGTATGGCAGAGTGCGTTATCGATAAAGACCGCCAAATCGGAAGTACCGCCGCCCATGTCGACAACCGCCACCCCCATGCGCCGCTCTTCAGGGCGCAACACCGCCTCGTTGGCGCCAAGTGGCTCCAACACCAGCTCGTCCACGTCGATGCCGTGGACCACCACACACTGCACGAGGTTACTCACTGCGCTGCTGCTGCCGGTGACGATATGGGCGTCCACCTCCAGGCGATAAGCACTCATGCCGACCGGCTGCTGGACCTCGGTCTCGCCGTCCACTGTCCACGAGCGGGC
>CAIRNL010000626.1 GCA_903879975.1 uncultured Chloroflexota bacterium
GGAGTAGGCAGTAGGGAATAGGGAGTAGGCAGTAGGGAATAGGGAGTAGGCAGTAGGGAATAGGGAGTAGGCAGTAGGGAATAGGGAGTAGGCAGTAGGGAATAGGGAGAGCCGTGCGCTGCCGTTCCCCCTACTCCCGACTCCCTATTCCCTACTCCCTGTTCTTCCCCTACTCCCTGTTCTTCCCCTACTCCCTGTTCTTCCCCTACTCCCTGTTCTCCTGTAACTTCCGGATCAGCGCCCGCAGCATTCTCCCCACTTCGTCGCAGCGCGTCAGGATTGGTTGGATTGCCGGCTCGGTCGTCAGGGTCACGCGGGCCGAGAGGATCAGGTGCGTCTCCAATTCCTTCAGCGAACCCTGGGCGATCTGCAGAAAGCGGATATACTCGTTCCGGTGTTCCCGGCCGTAGCCCTCCGCGATGTTGGCCGGAATCGAACTCGACGCCCGCCGAATCTGGGAGGTCATGCCGTACAGTTCCTCCTTCGGGAACGCCTTCGTCAGTTGGTAACACGCCACCGCCAGGTCCATCCCCCTCTGCCACACAATCAACTCCCGATACGACTCCACCACCGTCCCCTTTTCGTGCAGCGCTGCTGCCTGTTTTCCCCCTACTCCCGACTCCCCACGCCCTACTCACTTCTCTCGCTTTGGCCAATCGATCCGCCACCACCGGCTCCAGCGCCGTGTCGAGCAAATTCTCGACCAGCGGTGTCGGCGTGTAGTGGCTGCCGGTCGTCTTGCGTTCCGACCCCGCGCCGAGGTTCAGGGCAAAGGTCGCCGCGGCCAGGTTGACGTCGGGATGCAGTTCGAGCAGCGACTCATAGATGCTGCCCAGTTCCTCGGAGTCGAGGTTGCGGTAGTCGACGGGCCGGCGCACGCTGTTTTCCACGGTGAGCGAGAGCGCCCGGATCGCCGCCAACAGGGCCTGGTTGGCCAGTTCGGCTGTGTCCAGGTCGGGCGTCGAACGGTCGGAGAAGAGGAAGCTGCCCAGCGCCGGCAGGCCCAGACCCGGGTAGCCTGCGCGCAAAAGTTCCAAGAGCAGGCGTACCTGGCGGTAGACGTCCGTATGCGGGCCGCCGCGCACCGTGCCGGCCATCTCGCGCACGCGGCGCAGTGAGTAGTAGGCGTCGTAGCGCCGGCGCACTTCGGGCGTCACCTCGGGCAACAGGAGCAGATTGCGCTCCTCGGCCACAAAGAGAAAGATCAGCCGGTAGACCAGCCGCCGCAGCTGCTGGTAGTACGCCTGCGTGCTCAGTTCGCCGCTCTGCAGCCGTGTGCGCAGCGGCTGGTTGGCCCCTTGCGCCAGAAAGCCGCTGCCCAGCGCCGTAATCGCCTCGGCCACACCCTCGCGCAGCGCGTCCATCGCCCGTGTGCCCTGCGCCGCGGCCAGCTTCGACCAGCGTTCGAGCCAGGAAGAAGGGGGAGTAGGGTGTAGGGAGTGGGGAGTAGGGTGTAGGGAGTCGGGAGTCTGGTGTGGGGAGTAGGGAGCAGTGGGTTCGCCGGCGGCGGACGCACCACCGCCGTCCTCGTCGCCCTCTTCCCTATTCCCTACTCCCCACTCCCTATTCCCTACTCCCCACTCCCTATTCCCTACTCCCCACTCCCTACTCCCTTCCTCCCCACTCCCTTCCTCCCCACTCCCTATCCTCTCCACTCGACTCTGATGGCACACTAGCCACAGCAGCGAGAATTCTGCATAGAGCTCGCCGGCCATCATGCTTTCGAGGTCGAATTCGATGTAGGCGGGGCGGCGCAGGCTGGCGTTGTCGCGCAGAATGCGCAGTTGCAGCCCGTTGCTGATGAAGCCCCACATGTAGTGCCGCGAGCGGTTGAGCAGTTCCTGCATCGTGCTGTGCGGGCTGCGCTTGATCTGTGTCGCGACTTCGCTGCGCCGGTCCAGCCCCTGGCGGAAAGTGACCAGGTGAATGGGCGTCTGCTCCCACACGTGGCTGACGGGGTACGCCGTGCCGTCGTCGCTCTGAAGTCCGCCGCGCTGAATCTGCAGTCGGCCGTAGCCCAGTTCCTGGAAGAGCACCAGCAGCCAGCGTTCACGCGTCAGCTTCGTGCCCGTGTCCGATTCCGGCAGTTTGCGCCGTTGGTCGTCGAAGCTCAGCCACGCGCCCAGGCAGCGGTTCCACGCCCGGTTGATCGCCTCGTTGAGCCGCTCGCCGGGCAGCAGGTGATACTGCTCGGGGCGCAGCCCGTCGACCTCGCGGCCGTCGGCGATGCGCTGCAAGAGATCGGCCGGCAGCAGGCCGCCTTCGGTTTTGACGGTGGCAAAGGAGGATCGGGCTATCGTTTGCATTTTGAATCTAGATTCGCTACCATTCCAGACAGGAACTCCGCGTAGCTGACGAACTGAACCGGATGGCGAAATCGGCACAGTAGTAGACCGAGCGATCCTTGATAAGGCCGAAGGTAACTCAACCAAAGGAACAATCGCCCTCCAGAGACCGCTTGAAACATAGCAATGCCCCCTTGACTCTCACACTTGCGGAAGCAATATCAATATCCCCAACACATCCACCGGCAATTGCGGCCGCACGTCGTAGCGTAGGCCCGTCTGCCGGCTGGCCACGCGCACGCGGCGGTGCGCTTCCAGCAGTTCCTCGGCGCGCTCGACCGCAAGCTGGTCGATGTGCGTGCGAATGTGCCCGATGCCGGCCGTCACCTGCCCCACAAAGTGGGTCGCCTGCTGCGGCGCAATGTTGCCCGCCGGCTCGGCATGGAGCAAGGACTCCGCCTCATCCTGCGACAGCCAGAAAGCGGCATCGGGCGCGCCCTCGAAGGCGGCCAGCATGCATTCCTCAGCCAGCATCTGATCCGTTGCGTTGCGCCGCCGCGTCATCACATGGTGGCGCAGGCGCAAGAGCAGCAGCGTCGTCCGTTTCGCGACCGCGCGCGTGCGCAGGAGCCCGCTGCGCCGGGCACGGCCACCGAGCAGAGGATCGAGCGCCGTGTCCACCACGTAAGAGGCCAGCCCTTCGACGAATGGATGGGTGCGGCTGAGATAGCGCACGCCGTCGGGCACGGGCAGTTCAAAGCGCGCAGGCATCGTCTCTGCGCCGCGGGCGATCTCGCACAGCGCGCCGCGGGGCAAGATCAATGTCACCCCGCCGGTCACCGCATCGGGCAGGACACTCCCGTCGTGCAGGCGAACGGCATCGGTCACGAAGCCCTCCACGTCGACGCCAGTGCCGATGGCGTTGCGCATGGCCGACCACTCCTTCGCCACCTCGCGCGCGCCGAGTGTGGCCTGGGCAAAGAGCGAGTGCGAAAGCTTCTCCTTCTCCGTGGCGTTGTCCCACTGCGCGGTGAAATCTGCCAGCTGCGCCCCAGCAAAGTCGCTGGCCACATCGAGAAACGAAAGCTGCCCGCCGAGGATTCTGTCCTTGCGCAGCAGCATGCCCTGCATGAGTGCCTGCACGACCCCGTGGGTGGTGGCCGGCATCGGCACCGAAATACCGAGCGAGTTGCGGATCGCACGATGCTTGCGCAACAGCACCTCCAGCACCATGCCGTCGATCTGGTTGTCGATGCCATAATAGGTCAGCGCCCGCACGAGGGGGCTCGGCTGGCCGTAGCGGTCGACGCGCCCCTCGCGCTGCTCGTGGCGCGTCGGATTCCAGCTCAGGTCATAGTGCAGCACCGCGTTGAAATGCTGCTGCAGGTTGATCCCTTCACTGAGACAGTCCGTGGCGACCAGGACGCGCTTGGAAAACTCGCCAAGCTGCGCCACGCGCAACTCGCGCTCGGCGGGCGGGAGCTGGCCGGTGACCGCCGCCACCTCCACCGTACGCGGCAGGGCCGTGCGCAACTCCTCGGCCACATATGCCGCCGTGGCGATGAAACGGCAGAAGAGGATCGGGTGAAAACCGTCCTTGATCAGTTCGGCCACCTGCGCGATCGCCAGCTTCAGCTTGGCGTCATACACCGGCCCCTTGAGTGCCTCGGCGCGCCGCGCCAGGGCCAGCAGGCGGTCGCGCTCTGCACCGCCGCCCTCCCCGTCCTCCTGGCTGCCTGGGGTGACGTCGAGATACTCGTCGGCGTCCACGTCGTCCAGGTCGAGCACGGAGCGTTCGCCGGCCGCGTTGACCTCGTCGGCGGTGGCGGCCTCCACCGTGACCGAGCGGGCGCGCATCGTGGCGGCCGCGGCCGCCGGGCTGCTCGCCACGCTGCGCAGCAACGCCAGCGCCGACCACCAGCGGATCCGCTGCTCGCGCTGGCCGCCGCTGGCGTCGGTCACCCGCTCGCGGGCATAGCGCAGCACCGACTCGAAGAACTTACGATAGTCGTCGCTCAGCATGTAGGTCGCATCGCTCTCCTCGCGCGCTGGGAAAGGCGTGTCGGTCTCCAGGAAAGCGCGCACATCGGCGCGCCGGCGCTGTACCAGGTGGGCCGCCACTTCCCGGCGGCGGCGTTCGTTGACCTGCCCAGCCAGATTCTCGGGCAAAGTCTCGAATTCCTTGCGCAGCAGAGCCAGCAGCGAGCGGAACGCGCCCTCATCGCCGCTGTGGGGCGTTGCCGTGACCAGCAGCAGATGCCGATCGGGATCGGCGGCCAGGCCTTTCAGCAACTGGTGGCGCAAATGGCGCCCGCTGCGCTGGTCAGGCGAAAACGCGCAGGTATGCGCCTCGTCGACGATCACGAACTCGGGGCAGGTGCGGATGAACTCGTCGCGGTAGCGGCTGGACTTGATAAATTCGGTCGAGACCACGACGAAGGGATAGAGGTCGAAGAGCGACTGGCCGGCCGCGGTGTTGCGTTCCAGCCTTGTCACCGTGCTGGGCAGCACCACTTCGGCGTCGATGTGAAATTTTTCGCGCAACTCCGCCTGCCACTGTTCGGCCAGATGGGGCGGGCAGAGCACGGCCAGCCGGCGAATCTCGCCGCGGTCGAGCAGCTCGCGCGCAATGAGACACGCTTCGACGGTCTTGCCGATACCCACATCGTCGGCGATCAGCAGGCGCACCGGGTCGAGTTTGAGCGCCATCAGCAGCGGCACGAGCTGATAGGGGCGCGGCTCGACAGCAATGCGCGCCGCAGCCCGGAACGGCCCTGCGCCGGAGCGAAAACTCAGCCGCACAGCATCGCGCAAGAGCCGGCACGCGAGAGAGTCGCCGGGCTGCGCCGGGTCGGGCAGGTCGAACGCCGCCGACTCGACCCCGGCGCCTTCCAGCGGCAGATAGATGCCGGCCACCTCGCGGTCCGTCCCGCCCAACGGGCGCAGGACCAGCAGGTCGTCGTTCGATTCGGGCAGGACGATCCATTCACGCCCGCGCGCCTTGACCAGAGAACCCACCGCAAAAGAATTCATCAAAGTGATATCCCCATCATAACAACCCAGGAGCGACAGAGAGACGGGACTCGGGTCGTAGTCAAGGCTGCAATTCACCAAACAGCCAGGCGTTGCTGCGTGCAAGCGTCGGCCACGTCGAGCGATCGCTGCCAAAGCGAACGACAGAGTAGCCGGCATCTTCCAGGCACGAAGAAATTCGCCGATCCTCGGCCTTCGCATCCTCTTTCTGATGGAAATGGCCGTCGATATAGATCGCTGTCGCTCCTTCACTGTAGTAGAAATCTGCTACCGTGCTGCAGGCGTCCAGGCGATGTTGGGCGTCGTCCGGCAGCCGCAGATTGGAACGGCTGATGAACACCAGCCATTCGCGCTCCAGGTCGCTCTGGCAAAGCCGCGCCAACCGCTCGGCATGTTCGGCGCGTGAAGCGCCGACCGGGCTGGCCGTGACCTCGCTCGCTGCGAGTGCGCGCAGCAGATCGACGATCCGGGTGCGGTCGAGCATGGCGTGGTCGGGCTGGTTGCTGTAGCTCATCAGGCAGTCATAGCAGGCCGCCTCACAATCCTCGCGTGCGTTCTCCGCCCGCCGCAGATCAGCTCCGCTCTCTGCATCGTAGTGGCACAGCTCGAGTGCCTTGCGCGCGACATCCGCCATGGCGGCCGGCGAGTCGAGCAACTGGCGCAACACGCCGGCGCCGCCCTCTGACGCCTCGTAAAAGAGGATCATGCGCCGGTTGTCCAGGTCGGGCAGCGGCTCCGCAGCCAGCTCGCTGTCCTCCAGCTGGTAGAGCACCTGGATGGCGCTCTTCAGTGCCGGCGCCAACGACGCCATGACCTCCACAGGCACGCCGTCGACCGGCTCGACGAGCAGACAGTTCTTGTGGTCTTCCACATAGGGGATGACCCGCTGCTTGACCGGCCCCAGCACATCGTTGTCGCTGTCGTCCAGATCGTCTTCGTTGCGCCCCCACTTGCCCCGTTCAATATCGAGTGCGAAGCCCGGCATCCCCGTTTTCTTGCGCCGCCGCCAGCCCAGGTTGATGCGCCAGATTGTCGCCGACTGGCTGTAGGTGAGGCGCAGGAGCGCGGCGCCGCTCGCAGCGCGCACTTCCGCCACACGCGTGTTCGTTCGCGTGTTGCCGCGGTCGAAGCGCACTGCAGTGCGGAGGTCGTACCCCATGCGCATGCGTTCTTCCTCGTCGGAATCGATGCGGTCGCGCCGCCGCGTCGAGACATTCTGCATACGCATCAACGACTGTGTCAGGTGGGTCAGTTTCAC
>CAIRNL010000627.1 GCA_903879975.1 uncultured Chloroflexota bacterium
AGAGAGGAGCGGGTGTTCCGCTCCAAAGAGCAACTCCAGGGTTGTGCGGTCGAACTCCGCGTTCCCTTCAATCGGTAGGTAGGTCTTGGACTGCTCGGCGGCCAGAATTTTCTCTTCGGCGCGCTTCACTGATTGCAGGACTGGCGTGCGTCCAGCCGCATCCTTGTAGACACCGACACCCAGGTTGACCTTTTGTGGATTCGGATCTTTCTTGAACGCCTCCGTCAGCCCGAGGATTGGATCGGGCGGGGCAGCAACCAGTGTATCAAACATCATTGCACGTCCTTCATTCACTAGACTGGAAGGGTTTAGCCGTTATCCGCCGCAGCGCGGAGCCGGCTCTGCACTGAGCCGAGTGTATTGCAAGTGTAACATAGCCAGCAGCAACAGACGCACTGAGCGTGGCACTGAGTGCCGGATCGACGGCGCGGCAGGCGGGGTCATCGCCAAAAGAGCGGGACGACCTTGAACTGTTCGACGTCAACGAGCCCCTGATCGGTCAGTTTGAGTTTTGGGATCACTTCCAGTGCCATGAAACTCATGGCCATCAAGGGATCGTGCAGCGGCGATCCTAGCGAGCCGGCTGCGGCAATCATCGCATCGTAGCCGGCTCGTACTTCGCTGATGGTGCAGTCGCTCATGAGACCAGCGACCGGCAGCGCCAGCGATGCCAATATCTCGCTGCCGTTCGCCACAGCCAAACCGCCGCCCATCTCCATCACGACACGTGCGGCAGCCCGCATCGAGTCGTCGTCGATTGAAGCGCAGCAGGATATTGTCATTCAACTCAACGGCCGCCGCGGCTTTCTCGCCCGGTACGAAAGAGACATAGAGGATATCAGCTTCCTCGTCGTAGTTGAATCTTGGTCTAGTTGCTTCAGACATGGTTATTCCTTTGCCAGGATATGCTTCAAGAATGCTGCCGCCACATAGTTGGTGCCTGTTCAGGCACAGTGTGGCGCAGTTGGCGGCATAGCACCGCTAATAGCTTGCGTCAATCCGCGCGAAAAACAATTTGAAGTACAGCGTCTTTTTGTGCATATGGGCTTGACAACTGTCACGTGACACATTACAGTGAGCATATGATCAAGACGTTTGCTGACCGTGAAACAGAGCAGCTTTTCATCACCGGCAAATCAAAGCAGCTGCCGGCAGATCTAGCCAAGCGGGCGCTGCGGCGGCTAGAGTATGTTGCGTTGGCAAGTGAGCTGACTGATCTCGGGGTGCCGCCCAGCAACCGCCTGCACAGTTTGCAGGGCGATAGAGCTGGGCAGTACTCGATTTCGATTAACGGTCAATGGCGTATCTGCTTTCGTTTCGTCGACGGCGACGCTTATGACGTAGAGATCACTGATTATCACTAGGAGGACTGATGACGATTGCGAACACAACACCGCGCCAGATTGCACCGACCCATCCGGGAGAAATGCTCCGCGAGGACTTCATGCCTGACTATGGCTTGACGGCCAGCGCGCTTGCGACAGCGCTGAGGGTATCGCGCCAGACGATCCATGAATTGTTGCGCGAGCAGCGCGCGGTCACGCCACTTATGGCGCTGCGTCTGGCCCGTCTCTTCGGCAATTCTCCCGCCTTCTGGCTCAACGCGCAACAGGCATGGGACATCTGGGAATCTGAACGCAGTTACAGCAGCGAGCTGATCCGTATTCAGCCATTGCCTGTTCCTGTGTAACGCCGCAAACCCAACGATTTGTGCCAATTGAATCGTTACGGAGCCACAGATGCGCCATGGCCGCAGCTGTGGCTGTCTGTATAGAGTTGGTCAGACTTTGACAATCTCCCCAGCAGGTTGCGGGTATTGGTCGTGTCGGTTTCGTCGTGGTCGAGGTAGATGATCGCCCAGTTGTACGGCCGGCCCAGTTGCGCCGCGCGGAGGGCCTTGCCGAGGGCCAGTTTGGTATGCGCTGGCGGTGCAGGGCGCTGATGGGCCTCCGCGAGTTCGGGCAGGCGCTTCTCAACCGTGGCGACGGTGGTCTGGGCGCCCAGCTTCAACTCATAGATGAGGTAGGAATCGCCGGCGATGGTGGTCCAGGCAGGAGCAGCGCCGGCGTCCACCCCATGGTTGGCCAGGGTGCAGTCCGTTGGCTCGACCTCTTCCTCTGGCGGCTCGCCCCTTTCCGGTTCCCACGCCGACTCCGCTGCCGCCTCCACCGCTGGTGGCCAGTCCCCGGCCAAAAGTGGGGTACTGCAAAGGTAAAAAAGGGGTTGACAACCCGGATGCAATAACGTATAATCATCATATCATCATACAATTGATCATATGCGAGCTGCGCAGTTTGAGATGTCGCCTTGCGGCACGTCTTGAGCCATCTACACGAGGTATCCATGCAAGCCCTTGTGAAGTATGCGTCCGGTCCTGGGATGATGTGCCTGCAGGAGATGTCTGAGCCTGCGGTCTTGCCCGATTACGCCGTAATTGAGGTCAAAGCAACCGGCATTTGCGGCACCGACCTGCACATCCAGGCAGGTGAATACCCGGCCAATGCACCTGTCATTTTGGGGCATGAGTTTAGCGGTGTTGTGGCTGACATTGGGGCTGGCGCACCTGCGGAATGGCTGGGCCAACGGGTGACCGCCATCGTGTACTTCATTACGTGTGGGGTATGCCGCTTTTGCAGCACAGGTCAATGGAACCTGTGTCCCCAGCGCAAGTCGGTGGGCAGTGGTGTAAACGGCGCGTTTGCAAGCTATGTGTTGGTCCCAGCCCGCAACCTGCGTCGCCTGCCTGCCAACGTCGATTTTGTGGCCGGCGCGGTGACAGAACCGCTGGCCTGCTGCGCCCACGGCGTGTTGGAAAAGGCGGTCGTGCGGCCTGGCGATGTCGTGCTGGTCACCGGCCCCGGTGCCATCGGTCTGCTGACCGCGCAGATTCTGCTGGCCCAGGGCACATGCGTTGTGCTGGCCGGCACCCCGGACGATCAGGCTCGATTGGAGCTGGCGCGCCAACTGGGTGTGCCCCACACAACCACCCAATCGCCCCTGGAACTGGTGCAGGAACTCACCCACGGCGAAGGGGCCGACGTCGTCTTTGAATGCTCGGGCGCCGCCGCCGCGGCTCGGCTTGGGCTGGCTGCGGTGCGCCGCGCCGGGCAGTTCATCCAGTTGGGGCTTTTTGGCAAGCCAGTTGAAATTGACTGGGACCAGGCCGTCATGAAAGAAATCGATCTGCGCCATTCGTTTGCCTCGACCTGGCAGTCCTGGGAATATGCGCTGCGCTTGTTGGGTTCGGGCCAGGTGCAAACGCGGCCTTTGGTCACCGATATACTGCCGCTCGATGCCTGGGAAGACGCCTTCCGCCGTTTCCGTGCACGGCAAGGAACGAAGTTCATTCTGATACCGGATGGCGCAGCGGGTTAGCGTGCGTGAATTTTCGGATGAATACTTGACTCCTGGGAACTGGGATCGACATGCGCAAGACCGGCCGTACAGGCAGATTGCTGCGAGTAGACCTGGCGCGAAGCACGCTGCAAGTAGCGATGATCGAGCCGGATGCGTTCCGCCTCTTTTTCCGGGCAGTTCCGACGATATTGGGTTGCTGGTCACATCCAAAGCCAAGTACGAAGCCTATTTCGATAGCCGGGTGAAGTTTGCATGACAGAAGGACAAGGAATTGCTGGCCAGCGAAACTGTCTGGGGCGCCATCGACGATGCCAAGCATGTCGAGATCATGCGTTATACATTAGTTGATCTCAAACGGCGTGGCATTGGCTTTGTCGTCCATGCTCTCCAACACAGTCTGGTTGCCGACCTCCACTATCCAGTTTATGGGCGGCTTAGCAGACCCGAAACCTTACACTTTGTCAACCCCGATGGCTCGCTGCGCCCGGGTCACGAGGCGTGTAACGAGTTTTGCTAGGCAGTTTCAGTTTTGTGCCGGAGAGTGGGATTTGGCATGAATCCCACTCTCCGGGACTCCGATTGATCGACATGGACAACAGCGATGAAGGCTTTTCATATGGAGACTCCTCTAGCAGGAAACAACATTCTCACATCTCCTGTGCAAGTGCAGGATGACATCGAACAGCACCTGGCGCTGTATGAGCAGATGCTCAAAATCCGCGCCTTCGAAGACCAGGTCAACACCCTCTATCAGACAGGGCTGATGCCAGGTCTAGCCCACCAATATTCTGGCCAGGAAGCGGTGGCCGTGGGCGTGTGCGACGCATTGGAACGCACCGACTACATTACGAGCACCCATCGCGGTCACGGCCACTGCCTGGCCAAAGGCGCACAGGTCGACCGCATGTTTGCCGAGTTGCTGGGCAAGGAGGCTGGTTACTGCCGCGGCAAAGGCGGCTCGATGCATATCGCCGATCCCGAGAGCGGAAATCTAGGCGCCAATGCCATCGTCGGCGGCAGTGCAGGCATTGCCACGGGCGCGGCCTTTGCCGCCAAGATGCTCAAGAATGGGCGCGTGGCGGTCTGCTTCTTTGGCGAAGGCGCGTTGGGCCAGGGCCTGCTCTACGAGGTGATGAACATGGCGTCGCTCTGGCGGCTGCCCATCCTCTACGTCTGCGAGAACAACCTATACAGCGAGTACACCTTCTACAAGGAGACCGCCGCCGGCGATCTGTTGGCCCGCCCACGCGCTTTCGGGATTTATGCTGAGGAAGTAGACGGGCAGGACGTGCGTGCGGTGGCTGAAGCTGCACGGCGCCTGGTTGCCCGCTGTCGCGACGGCGAAGGCCCTACATTTCTCTTGTGTCACACCTATCGCTACTTTGGCCACCATGTGGGCGACATCAACCGCGAGTACTATCGATCCAAAGCCGAAGAGGAACGCTGGAAATCTGAGCGTGACCCGATCGGGGTTCTGCGCGCCTGGTTCACTGCGATGGGGGCTGTATCCACGGCGCTGCTCGACGATATCGAAGAGAAGGTGCGCGCAGAAGTTGCCGCCGGGGTAGAATTCGCCCGTCGGGCGCCCTATCCAGATGCACACGAAGTGAGCAGCGATGTCTACGCATAATTCATCGCACATGCCGTCCAACGGGATACGCGAGATTACATGGGCGCAAGCTGTGCGCGAGGCCCTGGCCGAGGAACTCCGCCGCGACCCCACGGTCTTTCTGATCGGCGAAGATGTGGCAGAAGCCGGCACGCCCTTCAAAGTCACATCTGGGTTGGTGCAGGAGTTTGGCACGGAGCGCATCGTCGATACGCCCATTTCCGAAGCCGGTTTTTCCGGGCTGGCGGTTGGCGCTGCCATGGCGGGTTTGCGCCCGGTGGTCGATATCATGTTTGGCGATTTTTTGACCATCATCATGGATCAGTTGGTCAACCAGGCTGCCAAAGTGCACTACATGTCAGGCGGCAAGTGGCGGGCGCCCATCGTCTTTCGCACCAACCTGGGGGCCACGCGGCGCTCAGCAGCACAGCACAGCCAGAGCCTGCAGGCCTGGCCCAGCCACGTGCCGGGCCTCAAAGTCGTGATTCCGTCCACCCCGTACGATGCCAAAGGGC
Organism: uncultured Chloroflexota bacterium; assembly: GCA_903879975.1. GTDB lineage: Bacteria > Chloroflexota > Anaerolineae > Caldilineales > Caldilineaceae > Caldilinea. Next base: position 5,482 of record CAIRNL010000627.1, read on the forward strand.
TGCTAAAAACCGCAATCCGCGACAACAATCCCGTGGTCTTCTTCGAGGACAAACTCAGCTACAAGATGGTTGGTCCCGTGCCGGTCGAGGAATACACGCTGCCCTTTGGCATGGCGGACATCAAGCGCCGCGGCCGGGACATCACGCTCGTAGCCACCAGCAGTATGGTGCAGGTGGCGCTGCAAGCGGCGGAGAAGCTCAGCCAACAGGGCATCGAGGCGGAAGTCATCGACCCGCGCACGACCGCACCGCTAGATAAGGCGACGATTGTCGATTCTGTCAAACGCACCAGCCGCGCCATCGTGTTGGACGAAGGCTACCAGAGCTACGGTGTAACTGCGGAGATCGCTGCAGTCATTGCCGAAGAGGCCTTCTTCAATCTCGATGCACCGGTCAAGCGGATGGGGGCGATGGACGTGCCTGTTCCGTTCTCACCGGCGCTGGAAGACCAGACAGTGCCGACGGCGGACAAGGTCGCTGACGTGGCGCGTTGGCTCTGTGGACGGAACTGAGGCTCGCCATGGCAACAGACGTGATATTGCCGGTGCTCGGCATGGCGCAAGAGAGCGGCATCTTGGTGCGCTGGCTGAAACAGCCGGGGCAAACCGTGACCCGCGGCGAGATCTTGTTCGAGGTGGAAACCGACAAGGCGGTGCAGGAGATCGAAGCGCAGGCCGATGGTGTCCTGGGTCCCTGGCTGGCAGGGGAGGGGGCGGTCGTGCCGGTCACGCAGGTTGTGGCCAGGCTCTATGCCCCAGGTGAGGCGCCTGTGGCTGCAGAGACGCCAGCCCCTGCCGTTGCAGCGCTGGCGCCACCGCTCGTGACAGCCTCGCCGCTGGCGGCGCGGGTCGCTGCGGCCCATGATGTCGATCTTGCATTAGTCAGAACGGATGGAGGGAAAGTGCACAAAGCCGACGTGCTGGCTTACCTCGCCGCGGCCGAACAGGCCCCGGCGGGCAAGGTGCTGGCCTCGCCCAAGGCGCGCCGGTTGGCGGACGAACGCAACCTGCCGCTGGCCGCCATCCAGGGCAGCGGCCCTGACGGCGCTGTGCTCGCCGCAGATGTCCTGACATGGCAGCCACCAGCAACAGTAGGTCAAGCCGTGGCGCCGGTTGCAGTGCTATCGCCTGTCATAGCCAAGGAAGTGGACGACCGACCGGCGTTGCCGATGTCGACTGCGTGGCGGATCATGGCCGAACGCACCACGCAAGCGTGGACCAGCGCGCCTCACTTCTTCCTACAGCGCTGCGTCCTAGCAGGCCGGCTGCTGGAATGGCAGCGGGGCGCCCGGTCCCGTCTGGCGCAGAAGGTCACCGTCACCGACATCCTGGTGATGGCATGCGGGCGCGCGCTGGCGCGACACCCTCAGCTTTGCAGCAGCTGGCAGGATGGGCGCATTGTCGCTGCGTCGGCGATCCATATTGGCCTGGCCATTGCCCTAGATGATGGGCTGGTTGTGCCGGTCATCCACAACGCCGATCAGCTCAGCTTGAGCGACATTGCGACCACCCGCGCTGATCTGGTTGCTCGGTCCCAGGCAGGGCGACTGCGCGTCGACGATCTGGCAGGTGGCGTCTTCACCATCAGCAACCTCGGCATGTTTGGTGTCGATCGTTTCCTGGCCATCCTCAATCCGCCGCAAGCTGGGATTCTAGCCGTGGGCAAAATTCAGGACCAGGTGCTTGCCATCGACGGCCAGGCGTCGATCCAGCCGGTGATGGAACTGAGCGTCACCTTCGATCACCGGGTGGTGGATGGGGCGCGCGGGGCGCGCTTCTTGCAGACCCTAGCGGCCTTGATCGAAGAGCCGCTGCAACTGCTGGAAGGGTCAAGTGCACCGGTGCAGATACAAATGTTGGTTCGGTGAAGATTCTCATCTGAGAGGCTGCCATGCCAGACGGAAATCAGAGTACCGTTGTCACAATGCCAGTGCCTGCTGCGCCCCGCCCTGACGCGAGTCCGCTGTCAGCACTGCGCGGGGAAGGACTCACCAAACGTTATTCCGGGGTCACGGTGGTCGATCAGGTCGACATTGCGGCTCGACCGGGCGTGATTCGTGCCGTCATTGGCGAAAACGGCGCTGGCAAATCCACCTTGATGAAGATGTTGACCGGGGATATCCGGCCGGACGCGGGCATGCTCTTTCAGGCGGAGCGACCGGTTGTTTTCCACAATCCGCGCCAGGCCAACCTGCAGGGCATTGCCATGGTGCATCAGGAACTCCAGCTCATGCCGCTCTTGAGCGTGATCGACAATCTGATGCTGGTCAACCCGCCGGACGCCCTTGGCATTCGACGGCGCAGCCGTGCGGAACGCGAATATGTGCAACACCAGTTGGCGCGGGTGGGTCTCCACCTGGATGCATCCATCCCGGTGTCTACCCTCTCGGTGGCGCAGGCGCAGTTGCTAGAGATTGCCAAGGCTCTGGCCTTGAACGCCAGGGTCATTATCTTCGATGAACCAACTTCAGCGCTGCCGCTACACGAGGTGGAGCGCTTGCTGAGCTTGATCGAAGGCTTGCGGGCCGAGGGTCATGCGATTCTCTACATTTCGCACCATCTGTCCGAAGTCACACGGTTGGCCGATGTGATTACGGTCATGCGTGACACACGAGTCGTGGGCGAGTTCCGCCGCGGCGAGTTCACTGAGAGCGAGTTGATTCGCCTCATGGTAGCGCGTGAAGTGGGACAGCGTGCGGAGGGGCGTCTGCCGTTCTGCGCCGAGGTTGTTCTGGCGGCCACACAAGTTGCCACTGCTGCGGTGCAAGGCGTCACTTTCGATCTCCACCGGGGCGAGATCCTTGGCTTCGCCGGTCTGATGGGTTCTGGGATGCAGGCTGCCGCTTCCGGGCTGGCCGGTGCCGTGCGCCTGACGCAAGGCGCCCTGAGGCTCAACGGGAGTCCCGTGCACTTTCGCGACCCACATGAGGCCGTGGGGCATGGGGTGGTGATGGTGCCCGAGGATCGCAAGCGCGATGGGATCGTGCCCGACGGCTCCGTGGCCGACAATTTTCATCTGGGGCGCATGGGGCAGTTTACCCAGCGGGGCGTGTTGCAGCGCCACAAGATGAAGGAGGCGGCCCTGCAATTGGTGCAGCGCTTTGGTGTTCACCTCAACGACCTGCAACAGCCGGTCAAGACCCTGAGCGGCGGCAATCAGCAGAAAGTGATTGTTGGGCGCTGCGTGGAGGGTTCTCCCCAGGTCTTGATCTTGTGCGAGCCGACCCGTGGCGTGGATGTCGCAGCCAAAGCCGAGATTCACCAGCACATCCTTGAACTGGCAGCAGAAGGCGCCAGCATCATCGTGGTTTCCTCCGAACTCGAGGAAGTGCTGGCGCTCTCCCATCGGGTGGCCGTCTTTTCCGACGGCGAAATGGTGGGCATTTTGGATGGATCCGAAGCCACACCCGTCGCAGTCATGTCCTTGGCAACACCGAAGCGGAAATCGTCTAACGGAGAGAATGGAAATGTCCACAACGGAAACCCAAACTAAAGAAAGCGGATCGTTGCCGCAGGCCAAACGGGGCCGCTCCGTGCGACAACTGCTGCGGACCGTCAATCAGGTGCCGGAAGCGCGTCTGATGCTGGCAGTTCTGATTATCGCCGTACTGCTTGCGTTTTCATCGGACGCATTTTTGTCGCCCTTCAATATCGTCAGTGTGCTGATGTCCTTTTCTTTCATCGCCATTGCTGCCCTCGGCCAATTGCTCGTGATCATTACTGGTGGCATTGACCTGTCTGCGGGGTCGGTGACTGGGCTGGCGGGCATGTTGGCCGCATTCGTCATTGCCGCCGGCTATCACCCTGCTCTGGGTATCGTGGTTGGACTCCTTGGCGGCACGATCGTTGGCGTCATCAATGGTTTCTTCGTCGTGCGCTTCAAGATTCACTCATTCATCATCACGCTCGGCATGTTGCAGATTGCCCGCGGGATCACCGTTGGGCTGACGCGTGGAGAAACCATTACTGGGTTTCCGGAGTATTTCCTGTCCTTTGGTAATAACAACTTCTTTGGGATTCCAGCGCCCGTCTGGATCATGCTGACCCTAGTCGCCCTGTTCAGTTTGATGCTCACCTACACGAAATTGGGGCGCGAACTGCTGGCGATTGGTGGCAACGCCAACGCGGCCCGCCTGGCAGGGGTGCCGGTAGAACGCAACGTGATGATCGCGTATGTAACGAGCGCCACCATGGCTGCTTTGTCAGGCACGTTGCTGATCGCCCGGCTCGGCGCGGCGGTGTCGAACGCAGGTGTGGGGGCCGAACTGAATGTGATTGCGGCCGTAGTGATCGGTGGCGCCAGTCTGTCGGGTGGCAAGGGCACGGCCCTGGGCGTCATGCTGGGCGCACTGTTGATCGGGCTAGTCAACAATGCACTGGTCTTGCTGGCCGTGCCGACCTACTGGCAGCAGACATTCATTGGTGGCGTCATCGTCGCCGCTGCGCTGATCGACCGGCTGCGCCGCTGATTTGGCCTCGAACACAGGCATACTGAAACAAGCGGACAAAGGAGGTAACACAGCAAAACACACAATCGCGCTCTACCATACAAGTAGATTCTTGATTCCCACATTCACTACCCAGGAGGAACTCACCATGACCAAGAAGATGTATGGCGCCAAGGCCGCGCTGATGGCAGTTGGCCTGCTTGTCCTTGCCGGCTGCGCTGTTCCAGTGCAGCCGGCGAGTCAGAGCGCCGCCCCGACCACCGCAGAGAGCGCCGCACCCAGCCTCGATTCGATCACCCTGGCCTTTGTCCCCAAGGCGTTGAACAACCCTGTGTTCGAGATCACACGCAGTGGCGCTGAAGACCGCATTGCCGAAGCCTACCCGGGCGTCAACTTCGAATGGGTCGGCCCGACGACGACGGATGCCCAGGCCCAGTCGCAGATCATTGACGACCTGATCACCCGCGGCGTAGATGGCATCGTTCTGTCAGCCAATGACCCGGCCGCCCTGGTGCCGGCCATCAACCGTGCGATCGACGCCGGCATCCCTGTGATCACCTGGGACGCCGATTCACCCGACTCGAAGCGGCTCACCAATGTCGCCATCGACCAGTTCACGGCTGGCGCGCAGGCTGGCGAACTGCTCGTTGCTGCAAAACCCGCCGGCAAAGTCGCTGTATTGACCGGCACGCCGGGCGCCCTGAATCTGGAGCAACGCCTGGCAGGATTCCGCTCGGTCGTGGACAAGGTTCCCGAAATCGAAATTGTGGCGGTCGATCCCAACTTCGACGATGTCCAGAAGGCGGTCGAGATTGTCGAACAGCGGATCAATGCCACGCCTGATCTGGATGCCTATTTCTTCGTTGGCATGTGGCCTTTCTTCGCCGACCTTGGCTCTATGCCCAACCTGAAAGCCTTTGTCGAAAATGGCGGCTATGTTGTTTCCCTTGACGCGTTGGAGGGGGCACTCAATGCTGTCGATCAAGGGTATGCGAATGCGCTGGTAGGCTACTCCTGGTACGGCTTCGGTGGGACCGCTGTTGACGTCTTGATGAACAAGATTTTGAAGGGCGAAGATCCGGCGGATCCGATGTACACGGAGTTGTTCATCGTGGACGAAAGTAACATTGCCGAATACCAGAAGTTGCAGAAAGACACGGGCGGCCGCTGGTAGCGGCGCGCCGACAGCCATGTGCGAGGAACCGGATGATGAACGGCCAGTTCCTCGCACTGGCAAGGCGGAGCAACCTTGTCGGTTGCACCTGCCATGGCGAGCAATAGCCAATTCTCAAGGAGCACTATGATGTCGCATGAACCATCACCGCGTGAAGTCGCCGAGTCGTACTGGAAAGTTGAATGCGAACGCGATTTGCAGCAGATTCTGGCCCACTATCACGCGGACGCCGTCATGCAGCCGCCCGGCCAGGTGCTGCGTGGTCACGCGGAAATCCGCACATTCTACGAGGACTCGATCCGCCGTTTCCCGATCCTTGAAGTCGCTATCGTCCACGAAGTGCGCCAGGGCAATGAAGCGGCTTTGGAATGGGAAGCTGCAGTCATCGATCATGGCGGGCGTCGCTATCCCTTCAAGGGTGTGAACATCCTGCGGGTCGAGGATGGCAAGTTCCGCTGGGTGCACGCTTATTTCGACCCATCCGTCCTCCCAGACGCTTGAGGAAGTGGGATCTGAACATGGTTGAACACGTTCTTGCGGTGCGCTGCAAGCTCGGTGAAGGTCCCCTGTGGGACTGGCGCACGGCGCTCCTCCATTGGGTGGACATCGATCTGCACCGCATCCATCGCCTCGATCCTGCTTCTGGCGCCCACGACCAGGCCGAATTGCCGGTTGCAGTGGGGGTGTTGGGCTTGCGGGTGGGCGGCGGGCTGATTGCAGCCACCCGCCACGGCTTTGCCGGTTGGGATTGGATGAGCCGCACCCTCACACCGATCGCCGATCCGGAGGCAGGTCGTCCGACGCGCTTCAACGATGGTGCCGTTGACAGCCACGGGCGATTCTGGGCCGGCACGATCGCGCTGGATCCCGAACGTTACCACATCCCGGATAACCATTTGTACCGTCTGGATCCGGACGGCTCGGTTCAGCGCATGGAAAGTAACCTGACCATCTCCAATGGGCTGGGCTGGTCGCCTGATGACCGGACCATGTACCTGACAGACACGGTTGCCCAGAAAATCTACGCCTATGATTTCGACGTCGAGCGGGGAACGATCAGCAACCGGCGGGACTTCGTGCATACGCCCGACGGTCCCGGCTACCCCGACGGTCTGGCCGTGGATGCCGAGGGTGGCGTCTGGAGTGCGCGTATCGCCGCCGGCAAGATCGTGCGCTACGACAGCCAGGGGTACGTCGAGCGGGAAGTTCATCTTCCCATCACCTGCCCGACCAGCTGTGCGTTTGGCGGGCCGATGTTAGACCGCTTGTACATCACAACATCCTGGCACATCTTGAGTGAATCTGAAAAGACCACCCAGTCCCAGGCTGGTGACCTTTTCAGCACACCAATGACCATCAAAGGGCGCCGTGCAGCCCTGTTTGCCGGTTGACTACGCTCTGCGTCAACCGGCGCGTACAGATCACGAACGGCTATCAACAAATCAAATGAGGTGATACATGAAGGCACTGCGCATCCACGGCCCCAAAGACATTCGCTTGGAGGAGTTGCCCGACCGTGAACTCGGTCCGGACGAGACGTTGCTGGCGCCGCGCGCAGTCGGCATTTGCGGCACTGACCTTGAGATCTTCCAGGGCACGATGTTTTATTTCACTTCGGGCATGGCCAAGTGGCCAATCGTGCTTGGCCACGAATGGTCGGCTGAAGTATTGGCAGTCGGCAAGAATGTAACCCAGGTCAAGCCGGGTGACAAGGTGGTCGGCGAATGCACCGTCAGCTGCGGCACCTGCGAGATGTGCCGACTGGGTCGCTACAACGAGTGTCCCAACCGCCGAGAGACCGGCATTCTGAACCTGGACGGCGCGTTCTCCGACCGGATGTACTACCCCGCTTCGTTCCTGCACAAATTCGATAAAATTTCTTATGAGGAAGCAGCCCTCACTGAGCCAACAGCGATAGCCGTCTGGGGGACAAAACTGGTGGAGGTGAACCCATCAGACTATGTGGCGGTGATGGGTCCCGGTCCAATTGGACTACTGGCCATGCAGGTGGCGCGTGCATACGGCGCACGGCGCGTGGTCATGATCGGCCGCCGGGCTTCGCGGCTGAAACTCGCCAAGGAATTAGGCGCCGACGCGGTCATCAATCTACGCGAAGAAGACCTGGTCAGCGCAGCGCGGCGCGCCACCGACGGGCGCATGTTCGACGTGGTGTTGGAAGCTACCGGCAACCCCGACGTTACCAAGGAGTTGATGAAGATCACGCGCCCCTATGGTCGCATCTCCTTAATGGGGCTTTTCAACAGCCAGATGGGTAGCATCGACCTGGATGCGATGGTGGTCGGCAATATCACCATCAAAGGGTCACTGGGGTCGCCGGGCGTGTGGGATGAGACGATCAATCTGATCGAACGTGGGCTTGTCAAGGCCAAGCCCTTGATCACCCATCCCTTTGCACTGAACGATGTGCCAGAAGCATTTGAGTTGATGCAAGATCGCACCGGCGACGTCATCAAGATTAGCTTGCGACCCTAGGCAGGGGGCAGCAATGTTTGTTACCCGTTCCGCGTTCCAATGGTCCGTCGATCTGCCTGTCTTTCAGCGGATCAAGGTCCATTTCCCCAGGCCGAAGCTGGCCAACCCGCCGGCAGCCGCCCAGCAAGCATTAGACGCTGCCGGCGGCGCCGAATTGTTTGGCGCTGGGCGCCGCGTGGCCATCACCGTTGGCAGCCGTGGAATCGCTGGGTTTCCGGCGATTCTGGCTGCGTTGGTGGCGCGCATCCGCGCGTATGGCGGCCAGCCACATCTAGTGGCTGCCATGGGCAGTCACGGCGGCGCCACAGCGGAGGGCCAGCTTGCCCTGCTGGCCAATTTGGGGATTACCGAGAAGACCGTTGGCGCGCCGCTTGTCTCGTCGATGGAGGTCGTGGAGGTCGGCCGATTGGCAGACGAGATGCCTGTCTATCTGGATCGGTTTGCGGCGACAGCGGACGCGATTCTCGTCGTCAACCGCATCAAGCCGCATCCCGATTTCACCAGCGCCTGGGAAAGCGGCCTAGCGAAGATGACGGCGATCGGCCTGGGCAAACGGGCGGGCGCCGACACAATCCATCGGTATGGCGTCATTGGGTTGCAGCAGCAGATGCCGGAGGCGGCCCGCCTGATCGTTCGCCGGGCGCCAGTCTGTCTGGGCATGGCGATTCTGGAAAACGCCTATCACGAAACAGCACGGATCATCGCCGTGCCCGCCGCCCAGATCGCAGGCGATCTGGAGACTGCGCTGTTGCAGGAAGCCTATAGCTTGATGCCTGGCTTGCCCTTTGCTTCTATCGATGTCTTGGTGATCGACCAAATTGGCAAGGATATCAGCGGCACCGGTATGGATGCCAAAATCGTCGGGCGCATCCGGGTGCATGGTGTAGCCGATCCGGCGCAGCCCGATATCCGCACCATTGCGGTGCTCGGGCTGACAGCCGCCAGCCACGGCAACGCGGTTGGGATCGGACTAGCCGATGTAACCACGCGCACGCTGTTTGACCAGGTTGACTTCGAGAGCATGTATCTCAACAGCCTGACGTCGGGCATTACCGGCATTCAGCGCGCCTTTATCCCCGTGGTGGCGCCGGATGATCAGGCAGCGGTGTTGACTGCGCTGCGCGCTTGCGGGCGCCCTGCGCCAGAGCACGCCTGGATTGTGCATATCCAGAACACGCTGGCGTTGCATGAACTGTGTGTGTCGTTACCGTTGTTGGAGGCGATGCCGCCACGCTACGCCATCGAGCGCATAGGAGCACCGTTCATGTTATCGTTTGAGGGTGGACGACTGCTGCCCTGCGCCGCAAATCGGTAGTCTTGGATAGAACCAAAATTGATGATAGTATCATTCTGTCATCATATGAAATCTATGGAACGGACTACGATGCAGCCTCAGGAAATATACAAACCCCTCCGCGCTACCGCCCTTTACCAACAGATGGCAGATCGGATCAAAGAGCGCATCTTTCACAACGAGTTGCAGGAAGGTGAGCAACTGCCAAATGAAACTGAACTAGCCGTACAATTCGGTGTGAGCCGCACGGTTGTGCGCGAGGCGATGAAGCGGCTGGAGCAAGAGGGGTTGGTCGAAGTGCAGCAGGGACGCGGCACCTTTGTCGTCTATCGCGCCGGCGAGGCGGTCCGCCAATCCATCGGCAACTTGATGGAAGCCCAGCATGATGACAGCTGGCAGGCGCTGGTCGAGGTGAGAGAATTGCTTGAGCCTGGGATCGCCTATCTGGCGGCGCTACGCGCCGACGATGAAGCCATCGTCACGCTGCGCGCTGCGGTGGCTACCATGGATCAAGCTATGAACGATGCGGATGCTTACATCGACGCCGACAATGCCTTTCATCTCGCCTTGGCGCGCGCAACTGGAAACTCCTTGGTAACAACCCTGGTCGAACCCATGGTGGCGCTGCTGTCGGCCCAGCGCAAAGAAATCTTTACGACGCCGTCTGGGCCTCAGGACGGTCAATACCACCACAAGCGCATTCTGCTCGCCATTGAACAACATGATGCAGAAGCTGCCAGGCGGTGTATGGTGGAGCATCTGCAACAAGTCCGACGTGACAGCTGATGGTGCTGGCGGGTTGACACGGACAGTGGCACGGATGAAATCGACGACTTGAGCAGCGTCGAAGAAGATTCTTTGGTTGGGCGCTTTGGTGACCGGCAGGCAGCGCCCGGCTGTTCAGGCTTTGAGCAGTCTCCCCAGCAGGTTCCGCGTGTCGGTCTCGCCCTGCCCCAGGTAGATAATCGCCCAATCGTACGGCCGGCCCAGTTGCGCCGCGCGGAGGGCCTTGCCGAGGGCCAGTTTGACGGGCACGATGGAGAGGCGGGCATGCTTGATGCTCTGCGCTTTGCTGCAGACGGCAGGCGGGTTGGTGCGCCGCTGGATGCAGAAACCCGGCCAGGGCGCACCATGGTCGGCCAGTGGCCGGCGACGATATCGTTGGCCTGCGCCGCAAAGGGTCGAGACTCGGCCAGCGCGCTCAGGATGGACCGGGCACCCAGTTCGCTGTCGGCGATATGGATGGTGTTCCAGGGCATCCACAGGATGATTATGAGCTAGGGCAAAGCGGTTACAGCCGCTGATGATGACCGGGCGCAGGATCTCGGCGGCGGTGACGACCTGGGTGTTGTGGTGGCCCTTGCTGACCAGGTCGACGCTGGCGATACACGGCGGCTCGCTGGCGTCGAGGGCGAAGACCCAGAGATGCTCCTGCGGGGCAGCGCGGAAGGCCGCCAGCAGGGCAACAATGTTCGCCAGGTCGCCCGGCGGGCGGGGTGCAAGCGGTTGGCTCCTACAGGTTCCTCTTTGCTGGTGTGACGCGTGCTCCTTTCG